>JBDHTH010000194.1:0-5890 GCA_039808545.1 Phreatobacteraceae bacterium
GGTCGCCTTCTTGGAGATGTAGAAATTGCCGCCGCCGGTTGGGCTGCCGAAGCGCTTGCCGGCCGGCAGCATGCCGACGCCGAAGGGGAATTTGGCGTTCGCCTTCACGTTGGTGAGGTTGCCGGTGGTGGTCCACATCATGGCGACCTTCTTCTCGAAGAAGTCCTTCGGCGTCGTGCCCCATTCCACGATCCCCGGCGGGTGCACCTTGTGCTTCTGCGCGAGGTCGATCCAGTACTGGAGCGCCTCCACCACGCCCGGCGCATCATAGGCGGTCTGGTTGCCGGCCTGGTTCATCAGGATGGCGTCGGCCTGGGTGGTGAGGCCCTGGAACAGCCAGTAGGGGAAGCCCGAGGAGGGGATCTGGATGCCCCATTGCGTGACGTTGCCGGAGGCATCGCGCTTCGTCAGCTTCTGCGCGAATTCGAGCTGCTCGGCCCAGTTCTTCGGCGCCACGTCCGGGTTGAGGCCCGCCTCCTTGAACGCCTCCTTGTTCCAGTAGAGGACGATGGTGGAGCGTTGGAAGGGCACGCCCCAGGTCTTGCCCTCGGTCTGGCTGTTCAGCATGAAAGCCGGGAAGAAGCTTTTCAGCCAGGCCCTGTCCTCGTCGGTCTTCAGGAAGCCGTCGATCGGGACGATCGCCTCCTCGTCGATCAGCGTGAACATGTCGGTGGAGAGCAGCACCGACATGGTCGGCGGCGTGCCGGATTTATGCGCCGTCAGCGCCTTGACGATCGTCTCCTGATAGGTCCCCGCATAGATCGGGTTGACCTTGATCGAGGGGTTTTCCTTCGTGAAATCCGTCGCATAGGCGTCGATCAGCTTGGTGATCGGGCCGCCGACCGCGACGGGGAAGAAGAACGAGATCTCGGTCGTGCCCTGCGCCGACGCGGGCGTCGCGAGGGCGCCGCCGGCGAGCGCGGCCGTGCCGGCGAGGAAGGCGCGGCGGTCGAGGTCGGATCTAACCATGGCTCATAGCCTCCGTGTGCGGCCGGCGGGGCGCCTGGCCGGAAGTGTCGATGCGGCGTTCCGAATCAAGATCGAACCAATGTGCGTCGGCAGGGTTCCAGCCGAGCGCGACGGTTTCGCCCGGCTGCGCCGTGAAGCGGCCGGGACGGCGGACGAGGGCGCGGTCGTCGCCGATCTCGACCTCGACGAGGCTGTCGGCGCCGAGATACTCGACCGCGACCACCTTCGCGGCGATGCCGCTATGGGTGATGATGGTCGCTTCCGGCCGGATGCCGAGCGCGAGCCGGTCCGGGTCGGCCGCCATGGGCGTACCTGCTGGCGTGCCGCCCTCGGCGAGCAAATTGCGCAATTTGATGACGTTCATCGGCGGCGTCCCGACGAAGCGTGCCGAGAAGACCGTCTCGGGCGTCTCGTAGAGGACTTCCGGCCGTCCGTCCTGGGCGATACGGCCCTTGTTCATCAGCACGACCTGGTCGGCCATCGTCATCGCCTCGACCTGGTCGTGCGTGACGTAGAGCATGGTGATGCCGAGGCGCTGCTGGAGCGCGCGGATCTCGCGGCGCATCTCCAGCCGCAATTGCGCGTCGAGATTGGAGAGTGGCTCGTCCATCAGGCAGACCGGCGTCTCGGCGACGATGGCGCGGCCGAGCGCGACGCGTTGCTGCTGGCCGCCCGAAAGCTCCGAGGGGCGGCGCTCGAGCAGCGGCGCCAGGCCGAGGATGCCGGCGGCGCGCGCCAGCCGCGCATCGCGCTCGGCGCGGCCGACCTTGCGGACCTTCAGGCCGAACAGGATGTTCTCGGCGACCGTCAGATGCGGGAAGAGCGCATAGTTCTGGAACACCATCGAGAGGCTGCGCGCGGCGGGCGGCAACTGGGTGACGTCGCGCCCGGCGATGCGGATTGCCCCGGAAGCGGCCTCCTCGAGGCCGGCGATGAGGCGCAGCGTCGTCGACTTGCCGCAGCCCGAGGGGCCGAGCAGCGCCACGAGCGTGCCGCTCTTCGCCGAAAAGCTGATGGCGTCGACGACCACGGTCGAGCCGAAGCGCTTCGTGATGCGGTCGATCTCGATCTCGGCCAAAGGTCAAGTCCCGTCTGCGGTTAGCCGCGGAAAGCAGCGGCAGGCTAGAGGAGTTTCGCGGAGGGTGGAATTGCCCGAAAGGCAAATTGCGCCGCCGCATTCCGCCCTTTCACCATTTTTATGACAGGGGGATGTCGCGGTTGGGAGCCGGGCGACTTTCCGCGCGGAATTTCACCGCCTCGCCTTGCGAAGAAAAAGCTTTGCGGGGTAAGAGGGCGCGCGACGCGCTTCGGCGCGTCACGGGCCGGTAGCTCAGCGGTAGAGCACGTGACTTTTAATCATGTGGTCGAGGGTTCGATCCCCTCCCGGCTCACCATCTTCCCTTGCGAACATCGATGGCGGTGGGCGGCGGTCACTCCGCCGCGGCGCTGAGCGGTTCGTCCTTGGCCGGCGTGCGCGCCGGCAGCTTGGCGAGGCGGGCGATCAGGGCGCGATCGTGCAGGACTTGCGAGCGCTCCTTGTTGTCGAGCCACGCGACCGCGTCGTCGAGGGTTTCGGCGTCGGCGAGCTTGGCCTCGGCAATGGCATGTGCCGGCTCGATATGGCCGCGCTTGCGGGGCTGCGGCGGCGGAATGATCGCCCGATGCGCCTCACGGAACGCCGCATCCTCATGGATGAGCCGCAGCGGGTCGCCCGGCTCGTCCATGCCGCGCGATTCCATGTCCTGGGTGAGCACGACGGCGCGAGCCGCGACCGGCGGCGGGCTCGTCTCCTCCGGGATCTTCAGCAGGCCGGCCCGCTTCAGCGCCAGCCCGATCGGCGCGCTGGCGCTCATATAGGAGAGCGGCACGGCGAGCAGCAGGCCGACGATGGTCGGCGACATCCAGGCGAAGAGGCCCGGCGAGATCACATAGGCGGCGATGCCGGCGACGAGGCCGAGCGCGACATGGCTGCGATGGCGGCGGAACACGTCGCGGAGCGGCACGGAACCGTCGCCGCGGCGCTGCGGCTTCCAGCCGGAATCGCGGCCGAACAGGATCTCGAAGACCGAGCCGGACTGGATCAGCATCATGATCGGCGCCATCAGCGTCGAGATGATGATTTCGACGATCGCCGAGCCGAAGAGCCCGAAGACGCCGCCCGAGCCCTTGCGGACCTTGGGCGTGAACAGCGCGACGAGCAGCGCCAGGATCTTCGGCGCGATCAGGATCGCCATGGTCACGCCGAACACCATCAGCGCGCGCTCGGCGTCGAAGCGCGGCCAGACCGGGAAGATCGAGATCTCGGAGGAGAAATATTCCGGCCGGATGTAGTGAGCCTGCAAGGCGAGCGTCAGGCCGACCAGCAATTGCAGCAACCAGAGCGGGGAGGCGAGATACGACATGATGCCGGTCGCCAGATGCTGGCGGGTCGGCCAGACGAAGCCGGCGGCCGGCAGGATACGAGAATGCTGCAGGTTACCCTGGCACCAGCGGCGGTCGCGCACCGCCATGTCGATCAGCGAGGGCGGGCTTTCCTCATAGGAGCCGCCGACGGTCGGGATCATCCAGACCGCGTAGCCGGCGCGCCGGATCAGCGCCGCCTCGATGAAGTCGTGGGAAAGCACATGGCCGCCGAAGGGCGGATTGCCGGAGAGGTGCGGCAATCCGGCGTGGTCCGCGAAGGCCTTGGTGCGGATGATCGCGTTATGGCCCCAGTAGTTGCCGTCGCGGCCCATCCAGGCCGCGAGCCCTGCCGCGATGACCGGCCCGTAGATACGGCCGGCGAATTGCTGCTGGCGGGCGAGCAGCGTGTTGCGGTTGATGACCTGCGGCAGCGTCTGGATGATGCCGGCGTCGGGGTCGTTCTCCATGGCGCTGGCGAGCGCGACGATCGCCTCGCCGGTCATGACGCTGTCGGCGTCGAGCACCAGCATATGCTCGTAGCGGCCGCCCCAGCGGGTCACGAAATCCGCGATGTTGCCGGCCTTGCGGCTCGTGTTCTTCTCGCGATGGCGATAATAGATGCGCGCCTCGGGAAGGCGCGATTTCAGGTCGAGAAAGGCGCGTTCCTCGGCGATCCAGACGCTCGAATCGGTCGTGTCCGAGAGCAGGAAGAAGTCGAAGGCCTCGCCTTGGCCGGTCGCCTCGACCGCCTCGTAGATGGCCTGCATGGTCGCGAAGCAGCGGCTCGGCGACTCGTTGTAGATCGGCATCAGCACGGCGGTGCGCGTCTTCAGCGGCTCGGGCGGCACCGCGAAGCGGCTTTCGGTGCCGTGGCGCAGCACGCTGAAGAAGCCGAGGACGCCGCTCAGGAAGGCGAGCGCGATCCAGGAGAAATTGATCAGGAAGAGGCCGAGGAACACCCATTCGAGCGGCGTCACGGAGCCGACCGAGACGACGAGATACATCTCGTAAGCGCCCCAGACCGTCAGCGCGACCATGCCGAGGAAGACGAAGGCGCGGGCGAGCCAGGGCGTGCGCCAGAGCTCCGGGCGCAGCAGCTTGTGCCGCGTCGCCTTGTCGAAGCGCTCGAAGGTCTGGGTCGGCATCGCCATCGGCGCCTCGGGCGGTACCGCCACGATGGCGGGCGCCAGGGCGATCGGGGACTCGTCCCGCATGTCGATATTGGCCGCGACCTTCATGGGGTCCATCGGTAAAGCCAGGTCTCGCTCTGCGCCGCGCCGTCCATCTCGAGGATGGCGCGAAGCTCGACCAGCGGATTGTTTTCGGGATCGACCTCGAAGGTCACGCGGTAGCCTCTCGTGTCGGGATTGGGGCGGCCCGTGACGTTCAGAATCTTGCCGCGACTCTGTGAAACGGCCGGCTTGATCTGCGCGCTGCGCTGCGGATCGGCGAAAATGTCACCCGCATAGTCCAGCACGAAAAGACGGCGACGTTGCGGCGCGCGCCCGACCCTGGTGCTTGCAACCGTCGCGAGCGGCGGCCTTTCGGGCGGCACCCAGCCGAAAAAGACCCGGTAGGCGAGGCTCGTCTCCTGGCCGGCGGCGATCGGCTGGCGCGGCCGCCATTGCGCGAGGATATTGCGGTTCGCCTCGGAATCGGACGGGATTTCAATGAGATGGATGGCGCCCGGACCCCAGTCTCCGACCGGCTCGACCCAGACCGTCGGGCGCAGCTCGAAGCGCTGGTCCATGTCCTCGAAAGCGCGGAAATTGCGCTCGCGCTGCAGGAGCCCGAAACCTTTCGGGTTCTGGTCCGTGAAGACCGAGATCTGCAGCGTTTCGGGGTCGGACAGGGGGCGCCAGATCCACTCGCCGGCGCCTGTCCACATCGCAAGGCCGGAGGCGTCATGCACCTCGGGGCGATAATCGTCGACGCCGCCGCGATCGTTCGGCCCGAACAGGTACATGCTGGCGAGCGGCGCGACGCCGAGCGCGTCGAGATTGACGCGTGGCAGAAAGGTCGCCTCCACATCCGCGACCGTCACGTCGCCGGGACGGATCGCGAAGCGGAAGAGGGCGCTCGTGCTCTCGCTGTCGGCGAGCGCGTAGACCGTAATCGCGTTGGCGCCCTGCGCGGGGCGCTCCACGAACAGCGCCCGGAACAGCGGCATTTCCTCGCCGGCCTGGTCGCCGACCTTCAGCGTGAAGGCACGCGCCAGGGTGCCGAAGGTCTGACCGCGCGCGATCGCCTGGAAATAGGTCAGACCCTGGAAAAGGACGATGTCCTCGAAGCGCGTATCCTTCTGAAGGCTGAGGCGCAGGCCCGAGAAGCCGAGATCGGCGTCGGCCGGCGGCGGCTGCAGGTTCCCGAAATCGAACAGATCGGGTGAATAGCGCATCTCGCGCACGATGCCGTTCTCGACCACGCGGATCGCCACCGGCGTGCTGAAAATATAGCCCGGATGCTGGAAATCGAGGGTTACGCCGCGCCCCTCGCCGATCCACATGCCGCGATCGCG
>JBDHTH010000195.1:0-5888 GCA_039808545.1 Phreatobacteraceae bacterium
AGAGATACTCGGCCTTGGCGGTCCAGTTGTTCCACAGCGCGGCCTCGAGGCCGCCGCCGACCGTCCAGCCGGTCATCGTCTTGCTGGTCGAGAAAGTGACGTTGTCGCTCGTGCGGATGTTGCCGAACGCGAAGCCGCCGGTCAGGTACGGCATCACGGTGTCGAACGCGAAGCCGACGCGGGCGCGGGCGGTGCCGAGCCAGCGGGCGCGCGTCTCGGCGATCGGGCTGCTGTCCTTGGCGTTGGTCCAGCCGAGATCGCCTTCGACGCCGACGACGAACTGGTTGATTTGGTAGTTGTAGCCGAGCTGGGCGCCGAGCAGCACGCCGTTCGGATCGAGTTGGCCGAGGCCGACGCCGGGCTCCACGAGCACATGCTCGGAATTGCCGAACACGCCGCCGACATTCAAGCCGGCATAGAAGCCGGTCCAGTTATAGGCGGCGACGGGAACGGCCACCACGGGCGCCGGATAGGCGCGCGGCAGATCGGCCGCCGAAGCGACGCCGAGGCCGGCGAGAACCGCCGCAACCGACGCGGCCGTGGTCAGGAAAGAACGCATTATTACCTCCAACGCGATTTTCAACTGCGCAGGCCCGATGACGCCGCTTCGGGGCCGAAACGTGACGCCAATATGGGAGGCCTGCCTTGATCCGAACTCTCGGGGGGCGGCGTTGCGGATCGGTCACGCCGTGGGTCCCGATTGCCCGCGACCTAGCGCCGATATCTTCAACAAACGGTAAATCATCCGCCGATGCGGCAGAAATAATCTTGCGTTTGTCGGTGCTTATCCGAAACGCGTGCAGCGGGGCCGCTCATCTGCGGCCAGCCGCGCGCACCGCCGCCGTAGCGTCGGCACGGACGGCGGCGGATGCCTTGGCCGCAGGCTTCAGGCCTCTTCGCGGAAGGAGCGCGACGGCGCCTCGACGCCGACCGGCACGGGGATCGCGCCATGCGGGTCGTCGCGGCGCCCGCGCCACTCGGCGATCCGGGTCGAAAGCCCCTCCAGCGCCAGGTAGACGACCGGCGTGATGTAGAGGGTGAGGAGCTGCGAGACCATCAGGCCGCCGACCACGACGATGCCGAGCGGCTGGCGCAGCTCCGCGCCGGCGCCATGGCCGATGGCGATCGGCAGGGTGCCGAAGATCGCCGCCAGCGTCGTCATCATGATCGGGCGGAAACGCATCAGGCACGCCTCGCGGATCGCCGCGTGCGGCGTCTTGCCCTCGCGTCGCGCCTCGATCGCGAAGTCGATCATCATGATCGCGTTCTTCTTCACGATGCCGATCAGCATCACGAGGCCGATGATCGCGATCACAGACAATTCCATGCCGAACCATTGCAGCGCCAGGATCGCGCCGATGCCGGCGGCCGGCAGGCCCGCCAGGATGGTGATCGGATGGATGTAGCTCTCATAGAGCACGCCGAGCACCACGTAGATCGTGAAGATCGCGGCGAGCACCAGCAGCACCTGACCTTTCAGCGAATCCTGGAACACCTGGGCGGTGCCCGCGAAGCCGCGGCTGATGGAGGCCGGCAGGGCCGCGGCGCGGGCCGCCGCCTCGATCGCCTCGATCGCCTCGCCGAGCGAGACGCCGGGCGACAGGTTGAACGAGATGGTGACGGCCGGCTGCTGGCCCTGGTGGTTGACGGTCAGCGGTCCGACATCGCGCTTGATCGACGCGACCGTGTCGAGCGTCACGGTCTGGCCCGTGACCGTCTTCAGGTAGATCTGCGAGAGCGCGCTCGGGTCCGCCTGGAAGTCGCGCGCGTTCTCCATGATCACCTGGTAGTCGTTCGACGCCGTATAGATCGTCGAGACCTGCCGCGAGCCGAAGGCGTTGAACAGGGCGGCGCGCACCTGGTCCTGTGTGATGCCGTAGATCGCCGCCTTGTCGCGGTCGATGTCGACGATGAGCTGCGGGTTGGCGATGTAGAGGTCCGAGGTCACGTCGCGGAGCTGCGGCAGCTTCTTCAGGCTTTCGAGCAGCACCGGCGCGGTCCGGTAGAGGCCGGCCGCATCCGGACCCGTCAGCGTGTACTGGTATTGCGCCTTCGACGAGCGCCCGCCGATGTTGAGGTTCTGGACTGGCGTGAAGAACACCGACAGGCCCGGAATGACGGCGGTCTCGCGCCGCAGCCGCGCGATGGTGGCCTGCAGCGGCTCGCCGCGCTCCGCCTTCGACTTCAGCGCCAGGAACAGGCGGCCGTAGTTGGAGGTGGCGTTCGGGCCGCCGGAGCCCACCGTCGAGTTGAAATAGGCCACCGCCTTGTCCTTGGCGATGATCTCCATGAGCTGGCGCTGCCGCTCGATCATCGCCGGGAAGGAGGTGTCGGTCGCCGCCTCCGAGACCACCGAGAGGAAGCCCGTATCCTCGGTCGGGAAGAAGCCCTTCGGCACGATCTGGTAGAGATGGACCGCCAGCGCCAGCGTGCCGAGCGTCACCAGCAGCATGATCTTGCGGAAGCGCAGCGCCGCATCGAGCGTGAAGGCGTAGAAGCCGACCGCCGCCTGGTAGCCGCGCTCGAAGGCGCGCAGCACGAAGTTCGGCGTCTCGTCCTTCTCCTCATGCTTGAGGAGGCGCGCGCAGAGCATCGGCGTCAGGGTCAGCGACACGAAGCCCGAGACCAGGATCGCGATCGAGATCGTCACGGCGAATTCGTGGAAGACGCGCCCGACGACGCCACCCATGAACAGCACCGGGATGAACACCGCGACGAGCGACAGCGTGATCGAGATGATCGTGAAGCCGATCTCGCGCGCGCCTTTGAGCGCCGCCTCGAACGGCCGCATGCCCTGCTCGACGTAGCGCACGATGTTCTCGAGCATGACGATGGCGTCGTCGACGACGAAGCCGACCGACAGCGTCAGGGCGAGCAACGTCATGTTGTTCACCGAGAAGCCGAGCACATACATGAACGCGAAGGTGCCGATCAGCGAGACCGGCAGGGCGAGCGTCGGGATGAGGGTCGCGGAAATCCGCTTCAGGAACAGGTAGATCACCATCACGACCAGCACGACCGCCAGCCACAGCGTGAACTGCACGTCGGCGACCGCCTCGCGGATCGAGATCGAGCGGTCGTTGGTGACCGCGATGTTGACGGCGGGCGGCACCTGCGCCCGGAAGATCGGCAGCTTCTCCTTCACGGAATCGACGACCGAGACCGTATTGGCGTCCGGCTGGCGCTGGATCGCCAGGATGATGCCGCGGTTCGAATTGAACCAGCTCGCGACCTTGTCGTTCTCCACCGAATCGACGACGCGGGCGACTTCCTGGAGCTTGATCGGGGCGCCGTTGCGCCAGGCGACGACCAGCTGGCGATAGTCGGCCGCCTTCTGCAACTGGCCCGTGGCCTGCAGCGTGATGTCCTGCGCGGGGCCGCGCAGCGTGCCGACCGGCGAGTTGGAGTTGGCGGTCTGCACGGCCGTGCGGATGTCCTGCAGCACCAGGCCGCGCGCCGCCGCCGCCTCCGGATCGACCTGGATGCGGACCGCGTATTTCTGCCCGCCATAGACGCCGACCTGCGCGATGCCGGGCAGTTGCGAGATCTGCTGCGAGAGCACGTCGCCGTATTCGTGCACGGCCGAGAGCGGCATCGTGTCGGAGGACAGCGACAGGAACATGATCGGCTGGTCGGCCGGGTTCACCTTCCGGAAGCTCGGCGGCGTCGTCATCTCCTCGGGCAGGCGCCGCTGCGCGATCGAGAGAGCGGCTTGCACGTCGAGCGAAGCACCGTCGATATCGCGGTTGAGGTCGAACTGGATGATGATCGTCGTCTGGCCGGCCGAGGAGGTCGAGGTCATCGAGGTGATGCCCGCCACCGTCGACAATTGCCGCTCGATCGGCGCCGCGACCGAGGCCGCCATCGTCTCGGGGCTGGCGCCCGGCAGCGAGGCCGAGATCGAGATCGTCGGGAAGTCGACGCGCGGCAGCGCCGCGACCGGCAGCAGCCGGTAGGCCGCGATGCCGAACATGACGAACGAGATCATGAGCAGCGTCGTCATCACCGGGCGGCGTATGCAGAGCTCCGGAAGCGTCATCGCAGGCGATCCTTAAGCGGCGTCAGCCGCGGGTCTTGACCGGGTCGGTCGCGCTGGTCGGCGTCGGGCGCGTGTCGCTCGCCGGCCGGCGGATCTCGACCCGCGTTCCGTTCGTCAGTTGCAACTGGCCGTCCGTGACGACGGTCTCGCCGCCCGCGAGGCCCTTCGTCAGCACCGTCTCGCCGTCGAGCGTGCGCTCGACCGTCACGGGCCGGATCGAGGCGACATTGTCCTTGACGACGAACACGTAGTTGCCCTGCTGGCCGACCATCACGGCCGGGGAGGGCACCGTCACGACATTGTCCTCGATGCGCAGCGTCAGGCGGACATTGACGAGCACGCCGGGCCACAGCACCTCGTCGGCGTTCTCGAACTGGCCGCGGATCGTGATCGCGCCGGTCTGCGGATCGACCTGGTTGTCGAGCATCGCGACGCGGCCGGCGATCGGCGTCTTCATGCCGGGAACCGTGACGTCGAGCTTCAGCGTGTCCGCCGCCATCGCCTCGCGCGTCTCGGCGAGGAGGCGCTGCGGCAGCGTGAAGGCGACGTAGATCGGCGAGGTCTGGTTGATCGTCACCAGCGTGTTGGTGGTGTCGGCGGCGCGTACCACCGCGCCCTGGCGGAAGCCCGGCAGGCCGACGCGGCCGCTGATCGGCGCGCGGATCGTGTAGAAGTCGCGCTGCACCTTGAGGTTTGCGATCTGCGCGGCCGTTGCCTGCACGTTAGCGTTCTGGATCGCGGCCGCCGTCTTGGCGTCGTCGAGCGACTTCTGGGCGGCGGCGTCGCGGGCGATGAGCTGGGTGTAGCGGGCGACGTCGCGCTGCGCCTGCTCGAGCGCCGCCTTGGCGCTGGCGAGGCGCGCCTCCGCCTCCTGGATCTGCGCGTCGATGACGCGGGCATCGAGGGTGAACAGGAGCTGGCCCTCTTTGACGAGGTCGCCGTCCTTGAAATGGACCTGCTGGAGCTGGCTGTCGACGCGGGTGCGCACGACGACGCTCGCGATCGTCTGCACGGTGCCGATCGCGTCGGTCCTGACCGGCATCGATTTCGCGACCGCCTCGGCGGCCGTGACCGAGACGACCTGCGGCGCCTGCCGGCGCCCGCCCGGGGCCTGCTGGGGCGCGGCCTTGACCTGCTCCTCGGTCGCTTCCGGCTTGGTCAGGCCGAGCGCCGCGAGCGTCGGCGCCAATCCGATGCGCGTTGCCGTCGCTTCGAGCGTCGGACGGCCAGGAATGTAGCCGACCCAAGAGGCAGCGATGCCGGCCGCGCCGATGGCGCAGGCGGCGAGGACGATGCGCGGTAGAGACATGCGTTTCGTTCAGCCGTGATAGCTTGAAATATCATGCTTATTTAGCACGACTGCGCAGGCGCAGCATTAATAATTCGTAAGGCGCGCGGGCTTTGCGCGTATGGCGTTAACGCGGGCGGGCGATGAACGTCATGCGCGCGGGATTATGGCCGAAATTGTCGCTCGAGCGCGACACGGTGAATCCCTGTTCCGCGACCAGCGCCTCGATCTCGGCCGCGTCGTAGCGCGACAGGCCGAGCGTGGCGCGCAGCTTGCGGTAAGGCGAGAAAAACGTAGCGACAAGGCCCTTCGCAGCCGCGAAAAGGAACCCGCCGCGCGCCGCGAAGCCGAGCAGCGCCGTCACGTCGGTAACCGCCGAGACATGCGTCGGAATGACGTCCGCGAGGATCAGCCGCCCGTCGCTCTTCAGGAGGCGCCGCCACAATTGGAGCAGCGCGATCAATTCCGCGCGAGTGATGTACTGGATCAGCGAATT
This sequence comes from Phreatobacteraceae bacterium, assembly GCA_039808545.1. Classification (GTDB taxonomy): domain Bacteria; phylum Pseudomonadota; class Alphaproteobacteria; order Rhizobiales; family JBDHTH01; genus JBDHTH01. The sequence goes on from JBDHTH010000195.1 coordinate 5,824, forward strand.
CGCGACGATCAGGTCGAGCGAAGCCGTCTCCAGCGCCTCCACGGCCTCGGGCGCGATCACCTCGA
>JBDHTH010000196.1:0-5867 GCA_039808545.1 Phreatobacteraceae bacterium
CAGTTCCCGCACGAGATGAGCGGCGGCATGAAGCAGCGCGTCTGCATCGCGCGCGCCCTGCTGTGCAATCCGGCGCTTCTGCTGGCGGACGAGCCGACCACCAACCTCGACGTCACCATCCAGGCGCAGATCCTGGAGCTGCTCGACCAGCTGAAGTCGCGCTTCAAGAGCTCGATGGTGCTGGTGACGCACGATATGGGCGTCGTCGCCCGCATGGCGGACCGGATCGTCGTCATGTATGCGGGCCGCATCTGCGAGACGGCGGACGCCAAGACCATCTTCCACAATCCGCAGCACCCCTATACGCGCGCGCTGCTCGAGAGCACGCCGCGCGTCGATCAGAGCTATTCGCGCGGCGGCAAGGAGAGGCTGCCGGTCATCAAGGGCCGCCCGCCCAACCTGATCGCGCCGCCGACCGGCTGCCGCTTCCATCCGCGCTGCCCGGAGGCGGGGCCCGAATGCCTGAAGCTCCTGCCCGAGATGACGCCTGTCGCGCCGGGCCATTCGGTGAGCTGCCTGAAGCGCGGCTCGACCGGCAAGGCGGTGACCGCATGAGCGAGGCCGTCACGCCGGGCAAGACCGACGAAGCTGCGCTCAGCGCCGCGAGCCATGCGGCGGCGCTCAAGGACGCGGCCGCGACCGCCGAGGCGGACGCGCTCCTCAACGTGAAGGACCTGACCAAGCTCTATCCGGTGCGCCGGCGCGGCCTCTTCCGCTCGCGCCAGACCGGCGTCATCCGCGCGGTCGACGGCGTCTCCTTCTCGATCCGGCGCGGCGAGACGCTCGGCCTCGTCGGGGAATCGGGCTGCGGCAAGACGACGACCGCGCGCTCCATCCTCAACCTGATCGAGGCGACCTCGGGCGAGGCGCGCTTCGGCGGCACCGACATCCTCGAGGTCTTCCGCAAGGATGTGCGCGAGGAGGTGCTCAAAGTTCGGCGGAAGATGCAATACGTCTTCCAGGACCCCTATCTCTCGCTCAATCCGCGCTGGACGATCGCGCAGACGCTGACCGAGCCGCTGCGCGTGCACGGCCAGGTCCCGGAGGAGGAGTGGCACGACCGTGTCGTCGAGCTGCTCGACCTCGTCGGCCTCGACGCCTACCACGCCTGGCGCTACCCGCACGAATTCTCGGGCGGCCAGCGCCAGCGCGTCGGCATCGCGCGGGCGCTGGCGGTCGATCCCGAGCTGGTGATCTGCGACGAGCCGGTCTCCTCGCTCGACGTGTCGGTCCGCGCCCAGGTGCTGAACCTCCTCGCGGACCTGCAGGCCGATCTCGGCCTGACCTATCTCTACATCTCGCACGACCTCTCGTCGGTACGCTTCATCTCCACGCGCGTCGCCGTGATGTATCTCGGCAAGATCGTCGAGATCGCGGCCGTCGACGAGCTCTTCGCCCAGCCGCGCCACCACTACACGCACGCGCTGCTCGCCGCGATCCCGGTGCCGGATCCCGAGAAGAAGACGGCCGTCAGCCTCCTCAAGGGCGAGGTGCCGAGCGCCATGAACATGCCGAAGGGCTGCCGCTTCCATCCGCGCTGCCCGGCCGCGCTGCCGCGCTGCGCCGAGGAGGTCCCCACTCTGACACCGGCGGGCGAGGATCATCTCGTCGCCTGCCACAACCCGCGCTGAGATCCCGCCGCCGCGGCGCGGATCCGTGAAGGAGAGACGGAAAATGAAGGCTATCGTAATCGGCGCCGGGATCGTCGGCTCGGGCGTCGCGTACCGGCTGGCGGAGGCCGGCGCCAAGGTCACGATCATCGAGGGCGGCCGCGTCGGCGGCGGCACATCGGGCACGAGCTTTGCCTGGACCAATGCGCGCGACAAGGCGCCGCGCCCCTATTTCGACATCAATGTCGCGGGCATGAAGGCGCATGCGGCGCTGCGCGAGGAGTTCGGCGGCGCGCCCTGGTTCCACCAGACCGGCAGCGTGCAATGGGCGAGCGACGAGAAGAAGGTGGCGCAGATCAAGGCCCGCGTCGAAGTCGCCAAGAGCTGGGGCTACGCGATCGACACCATCACCAAGAAGGAGCTCGGCGAGCTCGAGCCCGACATCGATCTCGACCTCGTCGGCGACGGCATCATCACCTATGCGCCGGAGGACGGTTGGATCGATCCGGTCGTCTACGCCAACGCGATGGTGAAGGCGGCGCAAAAGCGCGGCGCGACGCTGAAGACGGGCATCAAGGTCTCGGGCGTGGAGACGCGTAACGGCACCGTCACGGGTGTGCGCACGGCCGACGGCGTGCTGCATGAGGGCGATATCGTGGTGAACTGCGCCGGGCGCTGGGCGGACGGCATCTCGGACGATCCGAGCCTGCGCATCCCGCTCGCCCCGACGATCGGCTTCCTGGTCTTTACGCCGCCGGTCGCGACCAGCATCGCCCGGTCGATCCATGCGCCGCACGTGCATCTGCGGCCGGACGGCGCCGGCCGGCTGATGATGCGCGAGAACGACATGGACCAGGCGGTCTCGCTCGACATGACGCCGACGCCGACCATGCCGCAGGCGGTCGAGATCATGCGCCGCGCCGCCGAGATCGTGCCCTGCCTGAAGGGCGTCGCGCCCGAGGCGGCGCGCATCACGGCCCGGCCGATCCCGGAGGACGGCTTCTCGGCCGTCGGCCCGGTGCCGCGGGCGAAGAACTACTATCTCGTCGTCACGCATAGCGGCGTGACGCTGTCGCCGTTCCTCGCGAAGGCGGCGACCGACGAGATCGTGCACGGCAAGCAGCGCGCCGAGCTGAAGGACTTCCGTCCGGCGCGCTTCTTCAACTGAAGGGCCTAAACCCAAGGCGTCTCGACGAGGCGCGGGGAGCCTGCTCCCTTCGAACCTAACCGTTTGAAGGGTCAAAGCAGCTTCCAATTTCTTAGAAACGATCACCGTCCTGCGTTTTGATCGGAACGTTCAAAACGCAGCGTGATCCAGCGGGGAGACGAGACAATGTCGCTACTGCACAATCGCCGTCAGTTTCTGCAGGCCGCCGGGGCCACGTCGGTGGCGCTCGGCCTGTCGGGCCCGGCGCGCGCCGCGCCGCCCTTCTTCAAGCTCTACCTGATGATCCCGAACAACCAGCCGGCGCGCATGATCTGGGGCACGCTGGCGGCGCAGCAGATGGCCAAGCTCGGCATCGACGTGATCTCGAGCTTCGTGCCCTTCACGGTGATCGCGCCGCGCCGCAACACCGGCGAGGGGAAGGCCCATCCGGACGGCGGCTGGGACGCGTATCTGGAGCGCTACTACTACAATTCGATCACGCCGGTGCCGAACAATCTGTTCTCCAGCCGCGCGATCCCGCCGAACGGGCAGAACTTCTACTACGTGAACGACAAGGAGATCGACAAGGCGCTCGACGACTACGCGGCGGCCCGCGATCCGGCCAAGCGCAAGGAGGCGATCACGCGCTTCGAGAAGCGCTGGTACGACACCGAACCGATGACCATCCTCTTCTATCCCGAGGACGTGATCGCGGTGAACCCGAAGCTGAAAGGCTACACGGCCACGACCTTCAACCCGACCTTCTTCCCGGATCCGGAGAACTGGACGATCGAAGGCGCGGGCAACGACGCCACGGCCGCCTTCGCGTCCTGGGCGCCGCCCGCCAACCTCATCCCGATGTATACGATCGGCTACAACGAATCGAACATCTTCGGCCCCGTCCATAATCGTTTGTACGAGTACGAGAACTGGGAGACGAAGAAGCTCGTCCCGGCGCTCGCCGAGAGCTACACCATGTCGGAAGACGGCAAGAAATGGGTGGTGAAGCTGCGCCAGGGCGTGAAGTGGCATTCGGGTGAGGAGTTCACGGCGAACGACGTGAAGTTCACCTGGGACGTGCTGATGAACAAGGCCTATGGCAGCCCGTTCCAGTCCTCGGTCGAGGATATCTTCAAGTCGAACAGCGCCTACAAGGTGACGGGCAAGCACGAGATCACGGTCGAGCTGCCCGAATACACGATGCTGTTCCTCGACTGGCTGATGTCCTCCATGCAGATCATGCCGGAGCACGCCTACAAGGACATCGCGCCCGACAAGCTGCGCGGGCACGCGGCCAATACCTGGCTCGGCACCTATCAGGTGAAGACCTCGGACGGAAAGACCTACACGGCGCGCGGCTCGATCGGCACCGGCCCCTGGGTCGCGGCGGGTTTCGACCCGCAGCGCAAGGCCTACAAGTACACGAAGAACGAGGCCTACTGGAAGAAGACGCCAGGCAACGTGAAGACGTTCTACGTCGTCAACATCCAGGGCACCGATTCGGTGCTGAGCGCGCTGAAGGCCGGCGAGATCGACGCGCATGACCCGATGTACGACATCGGCTCGCTCGTCTCCACGATCGACAAGAGCTGGGGCAAGGTGCAGTCCTTCGATTCCTACAAGTGGCAGCATATCTGCTACAACCTGCGCCATCCGGTGTTCGGCACCGGCGTCGATACCCCGCTCGGCAAGCAGGATCCCTCGCGCGCCGCGGAAGCGGCGGCCTATATCCGCAAGGCGATCAGCCACGCGATGCCGCGCGAGCAGATCATCAAGGAGATCGCGGCCGGCTACGGCAAGCCCGGCACCGTGCCGATGCCCTTCACGGCGCCGGAATACGATCACGATCTGCTGAAGCCGATCGCCTACGATCTCGACATGGCCAAGTCCTACATGGAGAAGGCTGGCTACAAGTACTGATCCGGTTCTGGGGCGCGGAAAGGCCGCGCCCCATTCGGCTCCGCCTATCACCAGCCGCGTCGGCGGCCGGCGGAGCGTTTCTGCATGAGGAGTGAAAGATGAAAGTTGCAGTGCTCGGCGCCGGGGCGATCGCCTATGGCGGCGCCGCCTATCTGGCCTCGCGCGGCCACGACCCGATCCTGTGGTCGCCCTCCGGCAAGCGGACGAAAGAGCTCGCGGCCGGCAAGCTGCTGAAGGCGACCGGCGCGCTGGAGGGCGAGTACAAGGTGCGGGTCGCGGCAAGCGCCGAGGAGGCCGTGAAGGGCGCCGACGCGATCTTCGTGGCCCTGCCGGCCAACGGCCACAAGCTGGTGTTCGACGCGGCCGCCCCGCATATCACCAAGGACCAGATCGTCATCATCTCGGGGCATCTGTCCTTCGGCGCGCTCTATCTCGCCAAGAAGCTCGCGGCGCGCGGCCTCGAGGTGCCGATCGTCGCCTGGGGGACGACGGTCACGACCGGCCGCCAGCGCGGCCCGGCCGAGGTCAACGTCTCCAACATCCGCAAGAAGGTCGATATCGCGACCGTGCCGGTGAGCGCCATCGATCGCGGGCTGAAGGTCTGCCAGGAGCTGTTCGGCGACCGCTTCGTGGTGCGCGACGACCTGCTGTCGATCGCGGTCTCCAACCTCAATCCGCAGAACCATATGGGCATCTCGCTTCTCAACCTGACGCGCATGGAGCGCGCCGAGGCCTGGGGCCAGAGCCAGAACCTGACGGAGGCGGTCGGCCGCCTGCTCGAGGCGCTCGACGCCGAGAGGCTGGCGATAGCCGAGAAGGTCGGCACCAAGGTGCGCACGATCCGCGAGCATTACCATCTCTCCTTCAACGTCGAGATGGGCCCCGTCGGAGAGATGTCGCAGAAGCTCGCGGAGCGCGGCGACGCCACGATGGGGCCGACGACCCTCGATACGCGCTACGTCACCGAGGACGTGCCGTTCGGGCTCGTCGCGACCGCCAAGCTCGGGCGGCTCGTCGGCGCGCCGGCGGTGCTGCATGAATCGGGCACCAGCATCCTGTCGGCGACCTATGGCCGCGATTTCGGCGCGGAGAACGACCTCCTGCCGGCGCTCGGCTTCGATACGCTGTCGCTCGCCGAGCTGAAGGGGCTCTGCCGCGACGGCTACGCGGCCCAGAAGGCCGCATAGGCC
>JBDHTH010000197.1:0-5832 GCA_039808545.1 Phreatobacteraceae bacterium
TCGTGACGCGGGCATCGGCGGCGTTGTGCACGTCCTCCGGCACGCCGGCCGATTCCCGGCCGAGCAGCAGCACGTCGTCCTCCCGGAACGCGAAATCGCAATAGGGCAGGGCCGCCTTGGTGGTCAGCAGCACCATCCGGCGGCGCGAGACGTCGCACCAGTGGCGGAAGGCGGAGAAATGATCGTGCCGAAGGATCGCCACATGGTCGAGATAGTCGAGGCCGGCGCGGCGGAAATGGCGGTCCGATGTCGGGAAGGCGGCCGGCTCGATGATATGGCCGTCGACGCCCATGCAGGCCGCGAGACGCAGGATCGTGCCGGTATTCTGCGGAATGTCGGGCGCATAGAGCGCCACCCCGAGACGAATCGCCAAGCCCTCGCGCATCGCCGCCTCCTCGTGCGGCGATTGGTGCCCTTCCGCGCGGCGTCGCGCAAGCGCCGCCTCTTGGCCGAAGGCGGCCCGCGCAGCCGATCCCGCGGCGAAATCCGGCCCCTCGCGGACGATCGGCTAAGGCGTGACGTAGCGGTCTGGACAACCGCCGGGAACGGTGCGAATAGAAATCCTCTAAATCGTGATACCGGCACCCGTTGGAGCCGGGGTGATGTTTGCACGCGCCGAGATGCTCTGGCTGGGCGCGCGAGCGGATAGGGGGACTGGGGTCGTGGCAGGTACAGAAGCGGTCGAGACCACGCGCCGCGATTTTCTTTATATTGCGACGGGTTCGGCCGCCGCCGTCGGTGCCGCCCTCACGGCCTGGCCCTTCATCAGCCAGATGAATCCCGACGCCGCCACGATCGCGGCCGGCGCGCCCATCGATGTCGACCTGGCGCCGATCGCCGAAGGGCAGATCGTGACGGTGACCTGGCGCGGCAAGCCGATCTTCATCCGCCACCGCACCGCGAAGGAAATCGCCGATTCCAAGGCCGTGCCGATGTCGGAGCTGCGCGATCCGCAGACCGACGAGCAGCGCGTGAAGGCGGGCCATGAGCAGTGGCTGGTCGTGTTCGGCAACTGCACGCATCTCGGCTGCATCCCGCTCGGCCATCAGGGGCCGTATGGCGGCTGGTTCTGCCCGTGCCACGGCTCGGTGTTCGATACGGCGGGTCGCATCCGGCAGGGACCGGCGCCGATCAACCTCATCCTTCCGAGCTACGCGTTCACGTCCGACACCAAGATCAAGATCGGCTGAGCCGCCCCTACCGTTTTTCGAAGAGCAATCTCATGGCCGGACATTCCACCTACACACCACAGAGCGCGCTGGCGCGGTGGTTCGAGAGCCGCCTGCCGATCATCGGCCTCGTGCATGGCTCCTTCGTCGCCTACCCGGTGCCGCGCAACCTCAACTATCTGTGGACCTTCGGCGGCATCCTGTCGCTGATGCTCGGCGTGCAGATCATCACCGGCATCGTGCTGGCGATGCACTACACGCCGCACACGACGCTCGCCTTCACCTCCGTCGAGCACATCATGCGCGACGTGAACTACGGCTGGCTGATCCGCTACCTGCACGCGAACGGCGCGTCGATGTTCTTCATCGCGGTCTACATCCACATGTTCCGCGGCATGTATTACGGCTCCTACAAGGCGCCCCGCGAGATCCTGTGGATCCTCGGCGTCGTGATCTTCCTCTTGATGATGGCGACCGCCTTCATGGGCTACGTGCTGCCCTGGGGGCAGATGAGCTTCTGGGGCGCGACCGTCATCACCAACCTGTTCGGCGCCATCCCGGTGGTCGGCGACACGATCGTGACGCTGCTCTGGGGCGGCTACTCGGTCGACAACCCGACGCTCAACCGCTTCTTCTCGCTGCACTATCTGCTGCCCTTCATGATCGCCGGCGTCGTCGTGCTGCATGTCTGGGCGCTGCATGTGACGGGGCAGAACAACCCGACCGGCGTCGAGGTGAAGAGCCCGCAGGACACCGTCGCCTTCACGCCCTATGCGACGCTGAAGGACGCGGTCGGCATGGCGTTCTTCCTGATCTTCTACGCCTGGTTCGTGTTCTACGTGCCGAACTATCTCGGCCACGCCGACAACTACATCCCGGCCAACCCGTCGGTGACGCCCGCCCATATCGTGCCGGAATGGTACTTCCTGCCGTTCTACGCGATCCTGCGCGCCATCCCCTCCAAGCTCGGCGGCGTGCTCGCCATGTTCGGCGCCATCGCGGTGCTGTTCATCCTGCCCTGGCTCGATACCTCGCGGGTGAAGTCGGCGCGCTACCGGCCGCTGTTCCGCCAGTTCTTCTGGATCTTCGCGGCGGTCTGCGTGCTGCTCGGCTGGCTCGGCGCCAAGCCGGCGGAGGGCGGCTACGTCATCATGTCGCGCCTCGCGACCGCCTACTACTTCCTGCATTTCCTGGTGATCCTGCCGCTGCTCGGCCTGATCGAGAAGCCGAAGGCGCTGCCGAACTCGATCACCGAATCGGTGCTCGGCGCGGCCACCAAGCCGGCCGCGGCGGTCGCCGCGCCCGAGAAGCGTTGAGGGTGAAAGACGAAATGAAAACCTCGATGCTCTCCCGTATCGCCCTCGCGAGCGCCGCCGTCGCCGGCGCGCTCTACCTCGCCTCGCCGGCGCTCGCCGCCGAGGGCACGCCGCAGCCGCATCGCGAGAAATGGACCTTCGCGGGTCCCTTCGGCAATTTCGACCAGGGCCAGCTCCAGCGCGGCTTCAAGGTCTACAAGGAAGTCTGCGCGACCTGCCACTCGCTGTCGCTCGTCTCCTTCCGCAACCTCGCCGAGCCGGGCGGGCCGGGCTATTCGACGGCGCAGGTCGCCTCGCTCGCGGCCTCCTACACGATCCAGGCCGGTCCGAACGACAAGGGCGAGATGTTCGAGCGTCCGGGCCTGCCGGCCGACCGCTTTCCCTCGCCCTTCCCGAACGTGCAGGCCGCGACCGCCGCCAATGGCGGCGCCTATCCGCCCGACCTCTCGGTGATCGCCAAGGCGCGCGGCTATGAGCGCGGCTTCCCATATTTCGTCTGGGACGTCTTCGCCCAGTACCAGGAGCACGGGGCGGACTACCTGCATTCCCTCCTGACCGGCTACCAGAACCCGCCCGCCGAGGTGAAGGTGCCGGAAGGCAAGCACTACAACCACTATTTCCCGGGCGGCATCATCGCGATGCCGAAGCCGCTCTCGGACGGCCAGGTGGAGTACACCGACGGCACGCCCGCCACGGTCGACCAGTATGCCCGCGACGTGACCGCCTTCCTGATGTGGACCGCCGAGCCGCATCTGGTGGCGCGCAAGCGGATGGGCCTGCAGGTGATGCTGTTCCTGCTGATCTTCGCGGGGCTCGTCTACTTCACCAAGAAGCGCGTCTGGTCGCGGCTGGAGCACTGAGCCGGCCCGACCTTCGCGGTTTCGAGAGACGCCATGGCCCGCCTCGCGCGGGCCATTTGCGTTTTTGAAGCGGGGCCATTACGCACGCGAATGCGGATCGGATGGGATCGCCGCGTGTCGATCGGCCTAGAGCGGGGCGTCCAGCCATGACGAAAGCGGTTCTCGGGATCATCGGCGGCTCCGGCCTCTACGACCTGCCGGGGCTGGAGGATGTCGAGGATATCCAGGTCGCGACGCCCTGGGGCGACCCCTCGGACCGGCTCAGGCGCGGCCGGATCGGGGCGACGCCGGTCGTCTTCCTGCCGCGCCACGGGCGCGGCCACGTGCTCTCGCCCTCGGACATCAACTACCGCGCCAATATCGACGCCTTGAAGCGCGCCGGCGTCACGGATCTCGTCTCGCTCTCGGCCTGCGGCTCGTTCCGCGAAACCTTCGCGCCCGGCAGCTTCGTCCTGGTCGACCAGTTCGTCGACCGCACCTTCCGCCGCGAGACGAGCTTCTTCGGCAAGGGCTGCGTCGCGCATGTCTCGCTCGCCTTTCCGGTGGCGCCGCTGCTGGTCGATCGGCTGGCCGAAGCGGCGGCGGCCGAAGACATCCTCGCCTTCAAGGGCGGGACCTATCTGTGCATGGAAGGCCCGCAATTCTCCACCCTCGCCGAGAGCCTGACCTACAAGGCGGACGGCTACGCGGTGATCGGCATGACCAACATGCCCGAGGCCAAGCTCGCGCGCGAGGCCGAGATCTCCTATGCGAGCGTCGCGATGGTGACGGACTACGATTGCTGGCACGAGGGGCATGGGCCGGTCGACGTGCAGTCGGTGATCGCGGTGCTGCATGACAACGCCGCCAAGGCGCGGCGGATGGTGGCGCGGCTGGCGCGCGACTTTCCGGCGGAGCACGAGCCCTGTCCGATCGGCTCCGACCGGGCGCTCGACTTCGCGATCATCACGGCGCCGGAGGCGCGCGACCCGGAACTTCTTGCCAAGCTCGACGCGGTGGCCGGGCGGGTTCTGAAACAGGCCGCGAACGGGTAGGGTCGCGGCATGAGCATCCAGGGCCCGGTTCCCGGCGAGACCGCCATCCGCGTCGCCGCCTCGCCGGCGGTGGCGGCCGAGCTCGTCGCGGCGATCCGCACGATTCCCGACTATCCCAAGCCCGGCATCCTGTTCCGCGACATCACGACGCTGCTCGGCGATGCGCGCGCCTTCCGCCGGGCCGTGGACGAGCTGGTGCAGCCCTATGCGGGCGGGCGCATCGACAAGGTGGCGGGCATCGAGGCGCGCGGCTTCATCCTCGGCGGGGCGGTGGCGCATCAGCTCTCGGCCGGCTTCGTGCCGATCCGCAAGAAGGGCAAGCTGCCGCACGAGACGGTGCGCATCGCCTATTCGCTCGAATACGGCATCGACGAGATGGAGATGCATCGCGACGGGGTGAAGCCCGGCGAGCGGGTGCTGCTGATCGACGACCTGATCGCCACGGGCGGCACGGCGGTCGCGGCCGCGAGCCTCCTGAAGGGCATCGGCGCGACGATCGTCGCGGCCTGCTTCATCATCGACCTGCCGGATCTCGGCGGCGCCGCCAAGCTCGCGGCGCTCGGCGTGCCGGTCAGGACGCTGGTGGCGTTCGAGGGGCATTGAGCATGGACGATACCGCGATCCGCCAGGAGATCGTCGAGACCGCGCAGGCGATGGACCGGGCCGGCTTCGCGCCGTCGAAATCCGGCAACGTCTCGATGCGGGCGGGCGAGGATTTCATCGTCACGCCCTCCGGGCTGCCCTATGCGGCGACGCATCCGATGGATCTCGTGCGCCTGTCGCTCGGCGGCGAGGTCAGGAGCGGGGAGCGCCGCCCGTCCTCCGAATGGCCGTTCCATGCCGCGATCTACGCGGCGCGGCCGGACGTTCAGGCGATCGTCCACACGCACAGCCCGAAGGCGACCGCCTTCAGCGCGGCGCGGCGCCCGATCCCCGCCTTCCACTACATGATCGCGATGGCGGGCGGGGACGACATACGCTGCGCCGACTACGCGACCTTCGGCTCGCCCGCGCTCGCGGCCAATGCCGTGAAGGCGCTCGAGGGGCGCAAGGCCGTGCTGCTCGCCAATCACGGCGTGATCGCCTGCGGCCGCACGCTCCTCGGCGCCTGGACGCTCGCGCAGGAGGTGGAGAACCTCGCGGGGCAATATCTGGCGCTCCTGGCGAGCGGCCTCGATTTCACCGTGCTCGACGCGGCCGAGATGGAACGCGTCGGCGCCAAGTTCGCCGATTACGGCAAGGCGGGGTAGGGCGGGCGCGGCCGTCGGCGCCCGGTTCGCGGCGTTAAGCATGCGCGCGATTTCATCGCCGATGTTAACGCCAGGGTTGCAACCCTCCGACATGATCGGCGCGCGGCGGGCATGGTGCCGGCCGGCGGAGAATTCGCATGCGCAGAATCGGCCCGGTGCTTCTCGGCCTCCTCGCGGCTGGCGTCGCGGCGGTTTGGGCCTTC
>JBDHTH010000198.1:0-5811 GCA_039808545.1 Phreatobacteraceae bacterium
GGCAAAGACGAGGTCGATGGCGGTGCGGTCCTCGAGCACCCGCGCCTCGGCGGCGCTCGGCAGGAGGGCGGCGGCGCGCGCCAGCACGGCCTGGTCGATGACCGGCTGCGGCGCGATCAGGGTCGCGACATGGGCCACGGGGGCATTGCCCGATGCCTTGGCCCCGTGCTCGTTCATTGCGCCCTCGCTCATGCTCGTGCAGTGTCCCGTTCGTTGCGCCGGAGGCCGGCCGGAGCCGTCCTCGAAGTCCTGGAAGCGATCGCGGCCCGTGTCCGAGGCGGCGATCGGAGATTGCGTACCGCCATGGTCCACAGCTTACGCGCCGTGCTTATCGCCGGGCCGACGGCATCCGGCAAGTCGGCGCTGGCGCTCGATCTGGCCCGGGCTGTGGACGGCGAGATCGTCAACGCCGATTCCATGCAGGTTTATCGTGACTTGCGCGTGCTTTCGGCCCGCCCGAGCCGCGCGGAGGAAGCGGCCGTGCCGCACCATCTCTACGGTTTCGTCGACGGGGCGGTGGAATATTCGGTTGGCGCCTATGTGCGGGCGGCCCGATCGGTGCTCGGCGAGATCGCGGCGCGCGGCCGGCCGGCGATCGTGGTCGGCGGCACCGGGCTCTATTTCCGCGCCTTGACGGAGGGGCTGGTCGAGACGCCGCCGATCGCGGTCGAGATCCGGGCGGCGCTCGCCGCTGAGATCGCGGCGGGGGCTGATCCATATGCGCTGCTCGAGGCCGAGGATCCGGAACGGGCCGCGCAGCTTCCCGCCGCCGACCGGCCGCGCATCCTGAGGGCACTCGAGGTGGTGCGACAGACCGGGCGGACGCTCGGCGCCTGGCAGGCCGAGGGCGAGAGCGCCGCCATCCTGCCGGCGGGCTCCTGGACCGGGCTTTTCCTCAACCCGCCGCGCGCCGCGCTGATCGACGCGATCGACACGCGCTTCGCCGCGATGATCGGGCAGGGGGCGATCGAGGAGGTCCAGGCGCTGGCGGCGCGCGCGCTTCCGGCCAATCGCGGCGTGATGAAGGCGCATGGCGTGCCGCATCTCGTCCGTTACCTGCAAGGGGCGCTGCCGATCGAGGACGCGATCGTGCTCGGGGCCGGCGACACGCGCCGCTATGCGAAGCGGCAGGTGACCTGGGCGCGGCGCTTCATGGCCGATTGGCGATGGGCGAGCGATGCCGCGATGGCCCGTGAGGCGCTGGCGCAACGCCTCGCGGGCCGCAGGGCAGGTTGATTCGATTTGCGCTTGACCGGACGGGGCTTCGCTGGCAGTGTCCCGCGCCATGTCACGGATTCTCGTAATTTCGGCGCCGGAAACAGGACGGGCTTAGCCCGATTGTCCTGCCGCCGGCGCATTGAAGGGCCCCTCGAGGCCCTTTTTTGTTGCCTGCGGTCCAGCGAACGAGACACGGAACGGACTTTGGGAGCGGTGAAATGAGCGAGACGATGACCGGCGCCGAGATGGTTCTCCGCGCCCTGCAGGACCAGGGGGTCACGCATCTGTTCGGCTATCCGGGCGGGGCGGTGCTGCCGATCTACGACCAGATCTTCCAGCAGGACCGGGTCAAGCACATCCTCGTCCGTCACGAGCAGGGCGCCGTGCACGCGGCCGAGGGCTATGCGCGCTCGACCGGCAAGGTCGGCGTCGTGCTGGTGACGTCGGGGCCGGGCGCGACCAATGCGGTCACGGGCCTCACCGACGCGCTGATGGATTCGATCCCGATCGTCTGCTTCACGGGCCAGGTGCCGACCCATCTGATCGGCTCGGACGCGTTCCAGGAGGCCGACACGGTCGGCATCACGCGCCACTGCACCAAGCACAACTACCTCGTGAAGTCGGTCGCCGACCTGCCGCGCATCATCCACGAGGCGTTCCATGTCGCGCAGAACGGCCGGCCGGGGCCGGTGGTGATCGATATCCCGAAGGATATCCAGTTCGCGTCAGGCACTTACGCGCGTCCGCTCGACAACCAGCACAAGACCTATCGGCCGAAGGTCAAGGGCGACATCGACAAGATCAAGGGCGCGCTGGAGATGATCTCCAAGGCGAAGAAGCCCGTGTTCTACACCGGCGGCGGCGTCGTCAACGCGGGGCCGCACGCCTCCGACCTGCTGCGCGACCTCGTGAAGCTGACCGGCTTTCCCGTCACCTCGACGCTGATGGGGCTCGGCGCCTTCCCGGCCTCCGATCCGAAATGGCTCGGCATGCTCGGCATGCACGGCACCTACGAAGCCAATCTGGCGATGCACGACGCCGACCTTATCGTTGCGATCGGGGCGCGGTTCGACGACCGCATCACGGGCCGGCTCGACGCCTTCGCGCCGCGCTCCAAGAAGGTCCATATCGATATCGATCCGTCCTCCATCAACAAGAACGTCAAGGTCGATCTCGGCATCGTCGGCGATTGCGGCCATGTGCTCGACGACATGGTGCGGCTGTGGCGCTCCGGCGGCTACGAGACCGACAAGGCGGCGCTGAAGGCATGGTGGGAGCAGATCGGGCAGTGGCGCAAGCGCAATTCGCTCGCCTATCACCGCTCCGAGACGGTCATCAAGCCGCAATACGCGATCGAGCGGCTGTTCGAGCTGACGAAGGACCGCGAGGTGTTCGTCACCACCGAGGTCGGCCAGCACCAGATGTGGGCCGCGCAGTTCTTCCATTTCGACAAGCCGAACCACTGGATGACCTCGGGCGGCCTCGGCACGATGGGCTACGGCCTGCCGGCGGCGATCGGCGCGCAGCTCGCCCATCCCAAGGCCCTGGTCGTCGACATCGCGGGCGAGGCGTCGATCCTGATGAACATGCAGGAGATGTCGACCGCCGCGCAGTACCGGCTGCCCGTCAAGGTGTTCATCTTGAACAACGAGTATATGGGCATGGTGCGCCAGTGGCAGGAACTGCTGCATGGCGGGCGCTATTCGGAGAGCTATTCGGAGGCGCTGCCCGATTTCGTGAAGCTCGCCGAGGCGTATCACGGCAAGGGCATCCGCTGCTCCGATCCGGCGCTGCTCGACGACGCGATTCGCGAGATGATCGACTATCCGGGGCCGGTGATCTTCGACTGCATCGTCGACAAGGCGGAGAACTGCTTCCCGATGATCCCGTCCGGCAAGGCCCATAATGAAATGATTTTGGGTGATGCAGCGAACGATATCGGCAGCGTGATCGACGAAAAGGGTAAGATGCTGGTCTAATAGGGGATCGGCATCGCCACGGAGGTCATGATGACGAAGCGTGTCGCTCTTCTGGGGAGCAATCCGGTATGCCGGGGAGCGACGGGCCGAGGTCATCGGCGGCTGCTGACGGCGGGCGGCGCCGCGGCGGTCGCGGCCATGCTGTCGCTGGCTTTTTCCGTCGGAGAGGCGGCCGCGCAGGTGTCGAACAATCCGCGGATCTCCGGCCTGCCGGTTTCGGCCTGCATCAAGTCGACGCGCTTCCAGAACAACAATTGCAGCGAGCAGGTGCAGCGCATCATCGCCAACCGGTTCTGCCGCAACAACCAGACGGCGCCGGTGGTGAGCTGGCAGACCACGAACCTGGCGAGCCAGCAGATGTCGGTGCTGGAAGAGCCGAGCGGCACCTTCCAGTCGCAGCGCTGGATCCAGGAGCGCACGGCCGGCCTCGTCTTCTCGAGCATCACCTGCACGGGGACGGGGACGCCGGAGACGCCGCCGGCCGACGACACGCCGCCGCCCCGTCCGCCGGCCAACCGGCCGCCGGTCGACACGCCGCCCGCGCGCCCGCCGGTCGATACGACGCCGCCGCCCCGTCCGCCCGCCGTCGACGATATCGACGAGACGCGGCTGCCGGGCATGCGGCGCGAGCGGCGGTGACGGCGGGACCGTGTTCGGCGATCGGACAATGTCCAGAACCGCGGCGATGCGGTAACAGATCAGGCGACGGGCATCGCCACGGAGGTCATGATGATGCAGCGTGTCGCTCTTTCGCGGAGCGCTGAGGGTAGGGAACGGCGCGGCGGCGGTCCGGCGATGGCCGGCCGGATCGGGGTTCGCTGCGCCGCGGCGGCCGCCCTGCTGGCGGGGCTCGCCTTCGCGGGCGACAGGGCGGCGGCCCAGCCCTCCGATGCGCCGCGCGTGGAAGGCCGGCTGATCTCGGCCTGCATCAACTCGACGCGGTTTCCGGAATCGACGGGACGCAACTGCTCGGCCGAGGCGCAGCGCATCGTCGCCAACCAGTTCTGCCGTCTCAACGAGACGGCGCCGGTCGTCTCCTGGCAGGTCGGCAATATCCAGGCACAGGACCTTTCGGTCCTGGACGAGCCGAACGGCGACCGCACCAAGGCGCGCTGGATCCGCACCCGGACCAGCGGCCAGATCTTCTACCGGATCGTCTGCACCGATCCGAACGCGCCCGATACGACCCCGCCGACGCAGCCGGACAACAGCCCGCCGGATAACAATCCGCCGGACAATGATCCCCCCGACAGGAATCCGCCCGACCGCAACCCGCCGGATCGCAATCCGCCGCCGCGCACCGATCGTCCGACCCGCCCCGATCCGGCGGTCGACGACATCGACGAGACGCGGTTGCCCGGCATGCGGCGGGAGCGACGCTGAACTCCCGTTCCGGAGGTGCCGCATGGCGCCTTCGGAGCTCCTTCCGGACGACCCCGACGTAACATCCTCAACGCCCTTTCCGAGTCCCCGTGATGAATACGACGCATTATCCGACCGCGCCCGTCTCCCAGCCCATCAACCGGCATACGCTTGCCGTGGTGGTCGACAACGAGCCGGGCGTCCTCGCGCGGATTTCGGGGATGTTCTCGGGGCGTGGCTACAATATCGAGAGCCTGACGGTTTCCGAGACCGAGCACGAGAAGCATCTGTCGCGCATCACCATCGTGACGAGCGGCACCAATCAGGTGATCGCCCAGATCAAGGCGCAGCTCGAGCGGCTGGTGCCGGTGCACCGGGTCAACGACCTGACGCTGCAGGGCGAGGCGCTGGAGCGCGAGCTGGCGCTCGTGAAGGTGGTCGGCAAGGGCGACCAGCGCGCCGAGGCGCTGCGGCTCGCGGCCGCGTTCGCGGCGCGCGCGCTCGACGCGACGCTGACCTCCTTCGTCTTCGAGCTGACCGGCGCGAGCGAGGATATCGAGCGCTTCATCAAGCTGATGACCGTGCTCGGGCTGACGGAAGTCTCCCGCACCGGCATCGCGGCGATGAGCCGCGGCACCGACAGCATGTGACGGCAATGGCGACGAAGCTCAGCGTCAACGTCAATGCGGTGGCGATGCTGCGCAACCGCCGCGACCTGCCCTGGCCGGACGTGGTCGACATCTCGCGCATCGCGCTGCAGGCCGGCGCGCATGGCATCACGGTGCATCCGCGCCCGGATGCCCGGCACATCCGCCGGCAGGACGTGTTCGACCTCGTGAAGATGATCCGCGCCGATTTTCCCGGCGCGGAGTTCAATATCGAGGGCTATCCGAGCCCGGACTTCCTCGAATTGGTCGCGGCCGCCAAGCCCGACCAGGCGACGCTGGTGCCGGACGAGCCGGACCAGTCGACCTCCGACCATGGCTGGGACGTCGCCAGGCACAAGGACTTCCTGCGCGACGTCGTCCGGCAGTTGCGCGGCGGCGGGGCGCGGGTCTCGCTCTTCACCGATGCCGACAAGGCGGTGGCCGAGCATGCACGCGCGGTCGGCGCCAACAGGATCGAGATCTATACCGGGCCTTACGGCCATACCTTCGAGACCGCGCCGAAGATGGGCCATCTCGACGCGATCGTCGCGGCGGCGGAATCGGCCAAGGTGAAGGGGCTCGGCGTCAATGCCGGCCATGATTTG
>JBDHTH010000199.1:0-5766 GCA_039808545.1 Phreatobacteraceae bacterium
GTGCTGCTGACCAATGCGCCGCGCCCCGCCGAGGCGGTGGCGGCCCAGCTCGCGCGGCTCGGCGCGCCGGCCGATTCCTATGACGCCATCGTCACCTCGGGCGGCGTCGCGCGCACCCTGGTTGCGCGCCGGCCCGGCGTGCCGCTGCTGCATATCGGCCCGGAGCGCGATCTCGGCCTTTTCGCCGGGCTCGAGGCGCCGCGCGTTGCGCCCGACGCGGCGCGCTACATCGTCTGCACCGGCCTCTACGACGACGAGACCGAGACGCCGGACGACTACCGCGCCCGCTTCGCGCCGCTCCTGGCGAGCGGCCTCGAGCTGATCTGCGCCAATCCCGACCGCATCGTCGAGCGCGGCGGCAGCATGGTCTGGTGCGCCGGCGCGCTCTCGGACCTCTATGCCGAGCTCGGCGGCAACACCGTCGACTGCGGCAAGCCGCATGCCGCGATCTACGATGTGGCGCGCGAGACCGCCGCGAAGATCCTCGGCCGCCCTGCCGCGCCGGATCGCATCCTGGCGATCGGCGACGCGCTGCGCACCGATCTCGAAGGCGCCGCGCGCGAGGGGCTCGACGCGCTGTTCGTCGTGGGCGGCATCCATGCGGGCGAGGCCGCTTCCGGCGGCGCGATCGACCCCGCCCGGCTCGGCGCGCTGCTCGGCGGCCTCGCCAGGCCGCCGGTTGCCGCGATCGCGACGCTTGCCTGGTGAAGGCTTAGCCTTTCGGCCTACTTTTCTTTCATATTGCGATGCAGCAACCTAGCCCTCCCGATCCAGGGAGGGCGGCATGAACGCGATGGTGAAGGTCGAACCGGCGGCCGACAAGCGCTGGCCGCAGCTCTATTTCGAGGATCTGCGGCTCGGTCAGCGCGAAGTGCTGATGAAGACCGTGATGGACGACGATATCGTCGATTTCGCGCGCCTCTCGGGCGACGACAACCCGATCCATCTGAGCGACGCCTATGCGGGCCGCACCAAATTCGGCCGCCGCATCGCCCACGGCCTCTACACCGCGAGCCTGATCTCGGCGGTGCTCGGCACGCGCCTGCCGGGGCCGGGCGCGGTCTACATCGCGCAGTCGCTGAATTTCCGCGGCCCCGTCCGGATCGGGGACGTCGTGGCGGTGACGGTCGAGGTCGCCGAGCTCGATCCGGAGAAGCGCCGGGCGCGCCTCACTTGCGAATGCATCGTTGACGGCGCCGTGGTGCTGGACGGGGAGGCGCTCGTCGCGGTGCCGCGCCGGCCCACCTGAAGGCTGCTTGCCAAGCGCCGGTCCGCCCGATAGATCGCGAAGAGGCACGGCCCCGCGCGGGCTGGCTTCCTGCTCCCTTCAAACAGACTCGTTTGAAGGGGTAAAATCTCAGACAGCGTGATCCAGCCGAGCGTTCCGCCCGCGATGCCGAGCCCGTTTCCCCCGCCGCTCCCGGCCGCCTTCCCGGTGATCACCGGCGAGGCCGCGCCGGCGCGTCTGAAGGGCGCCGTCGTCGCGATCGGCAATTTCGACGGGGTGCATCGCGGCCATTGCGCCGTGATCGGCGAGGCGCGGCGGCTGGCGGCCGGGGGCCCTGCGCTGGTGCTGACCTTCGAGCCGCATCCGCGCGCCTATTTCTGCCCCGAGCCGCCCCTTTTTCGCCTCGCCGATGTTCCGACGCGGCTGCGCCTCCTCGCCAATACGCGCATCGACGGCGTGGTGCTCAAGGCGTTCGACGCGGCGCTGGCGAGCCTCGACGCCGACGCCTTCGTCGACCAGGTGCTCGTCGGCCAGCTCGCGGTCGCGGGCGTGGTGGTGGGGGAGGATTTCCATTTCGGGCGCGGCCGGCTTGGCACGCCCGACAAGCTGCGCGCCGCCGGCAAGGCCCACGGCTTCGCGGTGTCCTTCGTGCCGCCGCTGATCGTGGACGGCACGGTCGCGTCCTCCTCGGTGATCCGCGCGCGGCTCGCGGAGGGCGATGTCGCGGGCGCCGCCCGGCTGATCGGCCGGCCTTGGTTCGTGTCGGGCGAGGTCGTCCACGGCGAGAAGCGCGGCCGCGAATTGTCTTTCCCGACCGCCAACCTGGCGCTCGACCCCGGCTGCCGGCTCGCCCACGGCATCTATGCGGTGAAGGTCGGCATCGGCGCGCGCGTTTACGACGGCGTCGCGAGCTTCGGCCGTCGCCCGACCTTCGACAACGGCGCGCCGCTGCTCGAAACCTTCATCTTCGACTTCGCGGGCGACCTCTACGGGCAGACGATCGAGGTCGCCTTCATCGACTTCATCCGCCCCGAGCTGAAATTCGACGGCCTCGAGGCGCTCGTCGCGGCGATGAACGAGGATGTCGCCAAGGCGAAGGCGATTCTCGCCCGATAAGGCGCTGCTGGCGCAATATGCGCTCCCAATGAAAAAGGCCCGGCTTGCGCCGGGCCTTTCCGTTGGATCTGACCGGATGGATCAGAAGTCCATCCCGCCGCCGACCGAAGCCGCGATGCGGCTTCGGCACTTTGCGGCCGGGCGGCTCCTCGAATGGACTTCTTAGAAGTCCATCCCGCCGCCCGGGGGCATGGCCGGCGGGGCGTCCTTCTTCGGAAGCTCCGCGACCATCGCCTCGGTGGTGATCAGCAGGCCGGCGATCGAGGCCGCGTCCTGGAGAGCCGTGCGCACGACCTTGGCCGGATCGACGATGCCCTTCTGGAGCATGTCGACATAGGTCTCGCTCTGCGCGTCGAAGCCGAAGCTCTGCGACTTGTTCTCGAGGATCTTGCCGACGACGATCGAGCCTTCGACACCCGAGTTCTCGCAGATCTGACGGATCGGCGTCTCGAGAGCCCGCAGGATGATCTGGATGCCCGCCTGGATGTCGGCGTTGTCGCTCTTCACGCCGGCGGCAGCCGCCTTGGCGCGCAGCAGCGCGACGCCGCCGCCCGGAACGATGCCTTCCTCGACCGCCGCGCGGGTGGCGTTGAGGGCGTCGTCTACGCGATCCTTCTTCTCCTTCACCTCGACCTCGGTCGCGCCGCCGACGCGGATCACCGCGACGCCGCCCGCGAGCTTGGCCAGGCGCTCCTGGAGCTTCTCACGGTCGTAGTCCGAGGTGGTCTCCTCGATCTGCTGCTTGATCTGGCCGACGCGGGCTTCGATCTCTTTCTTCTTGCCGGCGCCGTCGACGATCGTGGTGTTCTCCTTCTCGATGCGGATGCGCTTGGCGCGGCCGAGCATCTGGAGGGTCACGTTCTCGAGCTTGATGCCGATGTCTTCGGAGATGACCTGGCCGCCCGTGAGGATCGCGATGTCCTCGAGCATGGCCTTGCGGCGGTCACCGAAGCCCGGCGCCTTCACGGCCGCGACCTTCAGGCCGCCGCGCAGCTTGTTGACGACGAGCGTGGCGAGAGCCTCGCCCTCGACGTCCTCGGCGATAATCACCAGCGGACGGCCCGACTGAACGACGGCCTCCAGGACCGGCAGCATGGCCTGCAGCGCCGAGAGCTTCTTCTCGTGGATGAGGATGTAGGGATCCTCGAGCTCCGCGATCATCTTCTCGGCATTGGTGATGAAGTAGGGGGAGAGATAGCCGCGGTCGAACTGCATGCCCTCGACGACGTCGAGCTCGGTGTCGGCGGTCTTGGCTTCCTCGACCGTGATCACGCCCTCGTTGCCGACCTTCTGCATCGCCGAGGCGATCATCTTGCCGATGTCGCTGTCGCCATTCGCCGAGATCGTGCCGACCTGGGCGACCTCATCGGAGGAAGCGACCTTCTTGGAGCGCTTCTTGATGTCCTTGATCGCCGCCTCGACCGCGAGGTCGATGCCGCGCTTCAGGTCCATCGGGTTCATGCCGGCCGCGACCGACTTGGCGCCCTCGCGGACGATCGCCTGGGCGAGGACCGTGGCGGTGGTGGTGCCGTCGCCGGCCACGTCGTTGGTCTTCGAGGCGACCTCGCGGACCATCTGCGCGCCCATGTTCTCGAACTTGTCCGAGAGCTCGATCTCCTTGGCGACGGTGACGCCGTCCTTGGTGATGCGGGGAGCGCCGAACGACTTGTCGATCACGACGTTGCGGCCCTTCGGGCCCAGCGTGACCTTCACGGCATTGGCGAGGATGTCGACGCCGCGCAGCAGCTTGTCGCGCGCATCGCCAGCGAATTTGACGTCTTTAGCAGCCATTTGGATTACTCCTGATGATGATGAAGGGCTTGAGGGAGGCGCTTACGCGGCCTTCTTGCCGGTCGCCTTGACCTCGATCACGCCCATGATGTCGGACTCCTTCATGATCAGGAGGTCCTCGCCGTCGATCTTCACCTCGGTGCCGCTCCACTTGCCGAACAGCACGCGGTCGCCGGCCTTCACGTCCGGCTTCACCAGATCGCCCTTGTCGTTGCGGGCGCCGGGGCCGACCGCGACGATCTCGCCTTCCTGCGGCTTCTCCTTGGCGGTGTCCGGGATGATGATGCCGCCCTTGGTCTTCTCCTCGGAGTCGAGCCGGCGCACCACCACGCGATCGTGCAGGGGGCGAAACTTGGTCATGGGATCCTCTCCATCGCGCGACAAGACGCGCATGTCATGATCTATGGATGGTTGGGTCGCTAGCACTCAGGAAAGGTGAGTGCTAACAGCGCCGCTGAGATAGGCGGATCGCCGAATTCTGTCAAGGCGCTCGGAGCGGTCTTTCGATCGGGCGGCGTCGATTCGGCTTTACAGTTAACCGCGCCGGCTCGCGACGACGCAGGCGCCGACGATCAGCGCCGCGCCGGTATAGGTGGCGAGCGTCGGAATCTCGTGGAAGACCAGATAGCCGAGCCCGCCGCCCCACAGCAGCGCCGTGTATTCCATGACGCCGACGCGGGCGGCCGGCGCCCGGCCATAGGCCCAGCCCATCGCGTATTGCGCGGTCGTGCCGAGCAGCGCGCAGAGGCCGAGCAGCCCCCAGTCGGCGGGCGTCATCGGCAGCCAGGTGACGAAGGCGAGCGAGACGGGCCCGACCACCAGCGCCGCCACGCCGTTCTGGACGATCAGCATATGTGCGATGCGGTCGCTCTTCGCCCGCTGCCGCATCATCACCATCTGCAGCGCGTAGCTGCAGGCCGAGGCGAGCGCCAGCATGACGCCGAGCACGTCGACCTTGGCGCCGCCCGCTTCGCTCAGCTTCTCGAAGACGATCACCAGCACGCCCGCGAAGCCGAGCGCGATCGCCGCGAGGATCGTGCGGTTGAGCCGCTCGCCGAGCATCGCGGCGGCCAGCAGGGCCATGAACAGCGGCGCCAGGAAGGTGAGGGTCAGCGCCTCGGCGATCGGCAGTATCGAGAGCGCCGAGAAGAAGGTGATGGCCGAGATCGCCGAGAGCACCGCGCGGATGCTGTTGGCGCGGATCGTGTCGGGCCGAAGCCGTCCCGCCTGCTGGATCGCCGCAAGGAGGCACGCGAGCAGGCAGCCGCCCGCGAAGCGCGTCGCAACGATCTGCGGCACCGGATAGCGGGTGCCGAGCGCCTTCATCGTCACGTCCATGACGACGAAGATCAGCACGCCGAGCCCCGCCACCGCGAGTGCGGTCCGCAAGGGCGTCGGCGTGATGAGCGGAAGCGACGGCGCGGTCATGGCGGGCGCTCTTATCGGGCCTGCCGCGAGAGGAGCCAGGCTGCATCGCGGCAATGCAGGCCTGCGGCCTTTCGGCCCTGGAAACGCTTGGAAGCGGCGCGGCGATGGCCGCCGCGCCGAGGTCGGCTCGCCGGAAGGATCAACTCGCCAGGAAGGTCAGCAGCACGCCGTTCGCCTTGGCGGGCGGCACCGTGACGCGGTCA
>JBDHTH010000200.1:0-5741 GCA_039808545.1 Phreatobacteraceae bacterium
ATACTGACTGCGTATATACAAGGTCAGTACTATCAGGAGGCCGTCATGGCCAAGGAAGCTGTTTTCACCATGAAGCTCGAGCCGGAGCTGCGGGCCGCCTTCATGGCGGAAGCCGCCAGCGAGGATCGACCGGCCTCGCAGGTCGTGCGCGAGCTGATGCGCCGCTATGTCGAGCAGCGCCGGCAGGTCCGCGCCTATGACGATTATCTGCGGCGCAAGGTGGACTCCGGCCGCGCCTCGATGCAAGCCGGCCGCGGACGGTCCCATGATGAAGTGGAAGCCGATTTCGCGGCCAAGCGAGACCGCGTCCGAGCGGATCGCGCTTGATCGTCCTCTGGACGTCCGAGGCCGAGAGGGATCGCGCCGATATCTGGGACTACATAGCGGCCGAGGATCCGGGCGCAGCGGCGCGTATGGATCGGCTTTTCGGTGCCGCCGCCGGACGACTGGCGGCGCATCCGAAGCTGGGCCGTCCGGGCAGGGTCCCCGGCACCCGCGAGCTCATTCCCCATGAGAGCTACCGCCTCGTCTATGAGATCGGGGATGAAGCGGTCTGGATCCTCGCTCGGGTGCATACTGCTCGCCAATGGCCGCCTTTGCGCGATTGATATGCGCGGAATCGCCACGCTTCATGACGTGCCGGGCGCTTGCGTCGCGTATGCGATGTCCTATAGATCGCGCCACTTTCCGATCACGATGGATGCCGCCTGATGGCCAAAGACAAAGTCCGCAAGGTCGTGCTCGCCTATTCGGGCGGCCTCGATACCTCGATCATCCTGAAATGGCTGCAGACCGAGCTTGGCGCCGAGGTCGTGACCTTCACGGCCGATCTCGGCCAGGGCGACAGCGACCTCGAGCCGGCCCGCAAGAAGGCCGAGATGCTCGGCGCCAAGGAGATCTTCATCCGCGACGTGCGCGAGGAGTTCGTCAGGGACTTCGTCTTCCCGATGTTCCGCGCCAATGCGGAATATGAGGGGCTCTATCTGCTCGGCACCTCGATCGCCCGGCCGCTGATCTCCAAGCACCTCGTCGAGATCGCGAGGGAAACCGGCGCCGACGCGGTGGCGCATGGCGCGACCGGCAAGGGCAACGACCAGGTCCGCTTCGAGCTCTCGGCCTATGCACTGAACCCGGACATCAAGGTGATCGCGCCCTGGCGCGACTGGTCGTTCAAGTCGCGCACCGACCTCATCAATTTCGCGCGCGACCACCAGATCCCGATCGCCAAGGACAAGCTCGGCGAAGCGCCCTTCTCGGTCGACGCCAACCTCCTGCACTCCTCCTCGGAAGGAAAGGTGCTGGAGGACCCCTGGACCGAGCCGCCCGAATACGTCCATCAGCGCACCATCTCGCCGATGGAAGCGCCCGACCGCGTCACCGAGATCACGATCGGCTTTGACAAGGGCGACCCGGTCTCGATCGACGGCAAGGCGCTGTCGCCCGCGACGCTGCTGGCGGCGCTCAACGATCTCGGCCGCGACAACGGCATCGGCCGCCTCGACCTCGTCGAGAACCGCTTCGTCGGCATGAAGAGCCGCGGCGTCTACGAGACGCCGGGCGGCACGATCCTGATCGCGGCGCATCGCGCCATCGAGTCGATCACGCTCGACCGCGGCGCCGCGCATCTGAAGGACGAGTTGATGCCGCGCTACGCCGAGCTCATCTACAACGGCTTCTGGTTCTCGCCGGAGCGCGAGATGCTGCAGGCGCTGATCGACAAGAGCCAGGAGGAGGTTGAAGGCGATGTGCGCCTCAAGCTCTACAAGGGCAACGTCATGGTCACGGGCCGCAAATCGCCGAAATCGCTCTATTCGGACGCGCTCGTCACCTTCGAGGACGATCGCGGCGCCTACGACCAGAAGGACGCGGCCGGCTTCATCCGCCTCAACGCGCTGCGCCTGCGGACCCTCGCGGCACGCGGCCGCCGCAAAGCCTGACGGCCCAACGGTTCGCGCGGCCCTCGCCGCGCTGCCGCCATGATCGGCTGCGAACCTCGATCCTTTCGGGTCGGGGGTTCGTTCATTGATATCGCGCTTCGGATTGTGGACGGTCGCGGCGGTGCTGGCCGGCGCGGCGGTGTCGGCCGGCACCGCGCTTTACATGTCGGTGCCCGCGAAGTTCCGCGTCGCTGTCGGCCCCGAGCAATCCGAGGATGCCAAGATCCTCACGGCGCTCTCCCAGCAGCTCAGGCGCGACCGCGCCGCGATCCGGCTCGATATCCGCGTCATGCCGAGCATCGAGGCCGCCAAGAAGGCGTTCGAGGAAGGCCAGGCCGATATCGCGGTGATGCGCTCCGACCTCGCGCCGCCGCGCGACGCGCATGCCGTGGTGATCATGCGCAAGGTCGCGGCGCTGCTCGTCGTGCCGGGCAATTCCTCGATCGACAAGGTCGGCCAGCTCGGGGCTAAGAAGATCGGCATCCTGAAGCAGCGGATCGACAACACGGCGCTGCTCAAGACCGTGCTGCGCGCCTCCGGCGTGCCGGACAGCGACATGACGCCGGTCATGCTGGAGCCGGGCGGCGTCACGGCGGCCTTCAAGGAGGGGCTGATCGACGTGCTGTTCCTCGTCGGCGTGCCGACCGGGCCGGTCGTGTCGGAGGCCGTCACGGCGGTCTGGCAGGTCGCCGAGAAGGCGCCCGACTTCCTGGAGATCGAAGATGCCGGCGCGCTCGCGGAGCGCGACCCGGCCTATGAGGCGCTCGAGATCGTCCGCGGCCTGTTCGGCGGTATCCCGCCGCAGCCGACCGAGGCCTTCAATACCGTCTCGGTCACGTATCGGCTGATGGCGCGCTCGAGCCTCAACGAGGTCAGCATCGGCGAATTGACCAAGCTGATCTTCCAGATGCGCGCCCGCCTCGCCGAGACCGTGCCGAGCGCCGTCCAGATCGCCGCCCCCGATACCGAGAAGGATGCGCGCCAGCCGGTGCATGTCGGCGCCGCCGCCTATCTCGACGGCGAGCAGAAGACCTTCTTCGAGCGCTACGGCGATTTCTTCTATATCGGCGTGATGGCGGTCAGCCTGATCGGCTCGGGCCTGGCGGCCGCCGCGACGCGGCTCAGGCAGAACCAGCACGAGGATCTGCGCAGCGTCTTCGACCGGCTGATCGAGATGCAGAAGACGGCGCGCGAGACGGCGAGCCGCGCCGAGCTCGACGCCATCGAGCAGGAGATCGACGAGCTCGTCGAGGAGGCCGCGACCCAGGCGATGGAGGGCGAGATCGGCGCGCGGCGCTTGACGGCCCTCGGCGTGCTCGCCCAGCAGGCGCGCGCCGCGATCGTCGAGCGGCGCCGCGACCTGCCGCGCGAGGCGCCCATGGCGGCGCCCGGCGAGACGGCCGCCCCCCGCATCGAATCGGCCGCTTGAGCGTTCCATGCTGGCCGAGCTTGCCGCCTGGCTGGCGACGCCGGCCTCGCTCAGGGCGCGCCGGCTCGGCTACCTGACCGACAGCATCGCGCTGATGGCGCGGGCTCGCCGGTGCCGGGTGCAATGGGCCGATCATCTGGAGCGCACCCGCGCCGCGATCCGCGCGGCGGCCAAGGCTGCCGACCCGGCCGGCGCCGCCCTGGTGCTCGGGTCCGGATCGCTGCTCGACATTCCGCTCGCCGAGCTTGCGGGGCGCTTCGCCCGCGTCGTGCTCGTCGATGCCGTGCATCCCTGGCCGGCGCGGCGGGCGAGCCGGCGATACGCCAATGTCGCGCGCGTTACGGCCGATCTCTCGGGCGCCGGCCCGGCGCTTTCGGGGACCGGCCCGGTCGATCCGCCGGTCGCGGCGCTGGCCCGCGCGCATGGGGCCGGCCTCGTGGTCTCGGCTAATCTCCTCTCGCAGCTTCCGATCATCCCGGTCGCTACGGCCGAGAAGCGCCGGCGCGCCGATCCGGACGGGCTCGGCCGCGCGATCGTCCTGGCGCATCTCGCGGCGCTCTCGGCAACGCGCGCGCATGTCTGCCTCGTCACCGACACGGTCCAGATCGAGGAGGACCGCGCCGGCACCGAGACCGACCGGCTCGACCTCCTGCACGGCGTGACCCTGCCGGAATCGCGCTCGCGCTGGGTCTGGGAGCTCGCGCCCTTCGGCGAGGTCTCGCGGCGCCACAGGCTGCTGCACCATGTCCATGCCTTCCCGGACTGGCGCCCGGCTGGATTCGACGTCGCGGCATGCCGCCACGGAACGCCGTAGCGTCAAGCCGAGGTTACGAAAATATAAGGATTTCCCCATCTTGGCGGCGTCCCGAAACACCGCCCAAATTCACCTCCACATGGCCCGGCGCGCCATGCCCCGGAGGGACCGATGGACGCTCAACGATCCGCGTTCGACGAGACGGTGACGCTTCGCCAGGCCAAGAAGCTCATCCAATGCATGGCGCAGGAGCAGAGCTTCCTGCTGCTCTCGGCGCCCGGCATGGGCAAGTCCGAGATGGTCTACGAGGCGGCGCGCGAGGCGGGGCTCGCCTGCCGCTCGCTGCTCGGCACCCAGATCGCGCCCGAGGATGTGAGCGGCGTGCCGCGCATCGTCGGCGAGCGCTCGGTGTTCTGCCCGCCGCGCATCCTGCTTCCCGAGACGCCCGAGCCGTTCTGCCTGTTCCTCGACGAGCTGCCGGCCTGCGCGCCGGATGTGCAGAAGGCCTTCTATTCGCTGCTCCTGGAGCGCCGGCTCGGCGAGCATGCGCTGCCGCCCGGCACCTGGGTGGTGGCGGCCGGCAACCGCACGCAGGACCGCGCCCTGGTGCGCGCCATGAGCTCGGCGCTGGTCAACCGCGTCACCATCCTCAATCTCAAGGTCGATGCCGACGAATGGCTCGCCTGGGCGCAGCGGGCCGGCATCCGCCCCGAGATCCGCAGCTTCATCGCGACCGTGCCGGACGCGCTGATGCGGCCGGTGCCGGCCGAGCCGGTGCCGTTCTCGACGCCGCGCGCCTGGGCGCTCCTGTCGCGCGCCTTCGATCTCGCGGAGCGCTCCGGGCTGCTCTCGTCCGAGACGCGGCGGGCGCTCGCCTTCGGCCGCCTCTCGCCCGAGGACGCGACGGTGTTCTGCGCGCTCGCCGAGGAGGCGATCGGGCCGGTGCGCCCGATCATCGACTATCTGCGCGATCCGGCGCTGCTGCCGAAGGGCGATTCCGCCCGCTGGTTCATCCTCGACTGCATCCGCCAGTTCGTGCGCGACGGCAAGGCGGCGGGCTTGAAGCCCCGCACCATCAACCGCTTCCTCGCGAGCCTCTCGTCCGAGCACCAGCTCATGCTCCTGACCGACATGGTCGAGACCTGGGGCGCGCTCGGCGCCGAGAAGGCGATGCTGAGCCTGCTGCGCAAGGTCGCGGTCGCATGCTGAGCGCGGCGCCCGTTCCGAGCGAGCGCGCCACGCTGGCGCGCATCCAGCGCGGCCTCCGGCTCGTGACGGTGCCGTTTCCGCATCTGGCGGGCCTCGCGGCCGCCGTGCGGGTGGCGATCGACGAACGCGTGCCGACCATGGGCGTCTTCGCCTCCGGCCGCCTCGTCGCCAACCCGGCCTTCACGGCCCGGCTGTCGAACGACGACCTGATCTTCGTGCTGGCGCATGAGCTGCTGCACCTGGCGCTGCGCACCCATGACCGGGCGCGCGGCAGCGCCCATCTCGAGTTCAACTACGCCCACGACTACATCATCAACGACATGCTGCGCGAGGCGCTCGGCGTCGCCCAGATCCCGGCCGGCGGCCTCGACATGCCGGGGGCGCGCCAGCGCTCCGCCGAGGAGATCGTGCT
>JBDHTH010000201.1:0-5736 GCA_039808545.1 Phreatobacteraceae bacterium
GGAAAACAGCGGGAAGTAGGTCAGCGCCGCGATCAGGCAGCCGGCCAGCAGGATCGGCTTGCGGCCGATCTTGTCCGACCACCAGCCGAAGAAGATGAAGAACGGCGTGCCGAGCAGCAGCGAGGCGGCGATCAGCAGGTTCGCGGTCGTGCCGTCGAGCTTCAGCGTCTGCGTCAGGAAGAACAGGGCGTAGAATTGGCCCGTGTACCACACGACCGCCTGGCCCGCCGTGCCGCCGAGCAGGGCGAGGATCGCGATCTTGGCGTTCTTCCAGTTGCCGAAGGCCTCGGTCAGCGGCGCCTTGGAGGCGGTGCCCTCCGCCTTCATCTTCTGGAAGGCCGGCGACTCGTTGAGCTGGAGACGGATCCAGATCGAGAAGCCGAGCAGGATGATGGAGAGCAGGAACGGAACGCGCCAGCCCCAGGCGTTGAAGGCTTCCGGGGTCATGCTGAGGCGCAGCCCGAGAATGACGATCAGCGACAGGAACAGGCCGACCGTGGCGGTCGTCTGGATCCAGCTCGTGTAGTAGCCGCGCCGGCCCTGGGGCGCGTGCTCGGCGACATAGGTGGCGGCGCCGCCATATTCACCGCCGAGCGCCAGGCCCTGCAGCAGGCGGCACACGATGAAGCCGATCGGCGCGAGATAGCCGATGGTCGAGAAGGAGGGCAGGACGCCGACGATGAAGGTCGCGAGGCCCATCAGCGTCATGGTGACGAGGAAGGTGTATTTGCGGCCGATCAGGTCGCCCAGCCGGCCGAACACCAGCGCGCCGAACGGGCGCACCGCGAAACCGGCGGCGAAGCCGAACAGCACGAAGATGAACTTCGCCGTGTCGTTGTCGCCGGGCACGAAATTGGCGGCGATATTGGCGGCGAGCGAGCCGGCAAGGTAGAAATCGTACCATTCGAAGACGGTGCCGGTCGAAGAGGCGATGATCACCTTCTTCTCCTCGGCCGTCATTGGGCGCTTGCGCGCGTCCATCGTCGTATCGGCCACAGCCATGGGCGGTTTCCCTAATCCTGAGCGCAGGTCTCGCGCCGGCCGCCGAGCGGTGCTCACGAACCTGTGCCGTCGCGGTCTTGTTCCGGACCGCATCGGTGGCGGCCGGGGAGCCGCCCTTGTCGATCATCCTTGCCGTCCGCTCCCCCGACCGGACCGCCGCTGGTGTTTTGGATCAGGCATGAAGATGCCCGTCCTCGTTTGGCGCTTGGCATGGAATGGCATGGGTCTTTGCCCATGACGGCGCGATCCTAGGGAGCGAAAGGATCGCGAACCATTCGCAATTGGTCTAACGCTTTTGGTCTAAGATCCGGAAGGGATCAGCGGATGGCGCGATGCACCGCATACAGCGCCAGCGCGGCCGCGTTCGAGACGTTGAGGCTGCGGATCGCGCCCGGCAGGTCGATCCGGGCGAGATGGTCGCAGAGGCCGCGCGTCTTCTGCCGGAGCCCCTTGCCCTCCGCGCCGAGCACCAGCGCGACGGGCGCCGAAAGCGTCAGGTCGCCGAGGTCCTCGGCTCCTTCCGAATCGAGCCCGAGCCGGGTGAAGCCGCGGCTGCCAAGCGTCTCCATCGCCTCGCCGAGATTGCGCACCGCGACGATCGGCACGTGCTCGAGCGCGCCGGAGGCCGCCTTGGCGAGCACGCCGGTCGCCTCCGGGCTGTGGCGGACCGTGGTGACGATCGCCTTGACCGCGAAGGCGGCGGCGGTCCTGAGGATGGCGCCGACATTATGCGGGTCCGTCACCTGGTCGAGGACGAGCACGATGCCTTCCGGCGCGATCGTCGACAGGTCGGGCGTGCGCAGCGCGTCGCATTCGAGATAAAGCCCCTGATGCACCGCATCGGCGGTCAGCAGCGCATCGATGGCGCCGGGCCGGACGATCTCGGCCGGGATGCGCTCGCCGAGCCCTTCCTCCTGAAGCCGCAGCAGCCCGTTCTCGGTCGCCAGCAGCCGGCGCGGCTTGCGCTTGGGGTTGCGCAGCGCCTCGGAGACCGGATGCCAGCCATAGAGGACCACCGGCCCGTCGCGGTCGCCGCCCGGCCGGCGGCGCGGCGGGCCCCCACGCCCAGCCGCGGGACGGCCGGCGGGGCGGCGAGGGGAGAAGCGGCGGTCTTGGTCACGGTCGCGCATGGCTCTCTCTGTCACGCCGCCGCGAGAGCCGCAATCCTCAAGCGGCCCGGCCGTCCTCCGGAGGCGCGGAGGCCTTGGCCTTCTCGGCATCGTCCGCTGGATCGGCCTCGGGCTTCGGCGCCTCGGTCTCGGTTGTCTCGGTTTCAGGCGTCTCGGGTGCCGGTGGCGCGGCGCGGTCCGCGGTCTCCAGGATATGCTCCGCCATGCCGCGCGCGATCTCGCTCTCGCCCATGACGACGAGCGTCGCGCCGAGCTTCTGCATGTACTCGACCTCCGCATCCGCATGGGCGCGCGCGATGATGTCGAGGTCTGGATTGAGCTTGCGCGCGATCTCCACCATCGTGCCGGCCTCGAAGGCATGCGGCACGGCGCTGACGAACCAGCGCGCCGCCGGCAGGTTGGCGACCGCGAGGATGCCCGGCTGGCTGGCATTGCCGGCGAGCGCCTCGACGCCTTCCGCCTTCAGCGCGGCGATCCGCGCCTCGTTCTCGTCGATGACGAAGATCGGCACGCCGGCCTCCTTGAGCCGCGCCGCGACCCGCCGCCCGACGCGTCCGTAGCCGACCAGCACCGCATGGCCCGTCAGGCTCGTCGGCTCCGGCAGCGCCTCGGGCTCCGGCTCGGCATCCGCCGTCTCCCCGTCGGGCTTGGCGTCGCGGCGCTGGAGCCGCGGCCCGAGCCGGTCGAGCGCGAAGAACAGCACCGGGTTGAAGAGGATCGACAGGATCGCGCCCGCCAGGATCAGGTCGCGCCCGGCCTCCGGCAGCAGCTTCAGGCTCACCCCGAGCCCGGCCAGGATGAACGAGAACTCGCCGATCTGCGCCAGGCTCACCGAGATGGTCAGCGCCGTCTTCAGCGGATGGCGGAAGGCGAGCACGATCAGCAGCGCCGCGACCGTCTTGCCGATGACGATGATCGAGAGCGTCGCCAGCACCGCGAGGGGCGCGCGGGTGATGACGGTCGGGTCGAACAGCATGCCGACCGAGACGAAGAACAGCACCGCGAAGGCGTCGCGCAGCGGCAGCGTCTCCTGCGCGGCGCGGTGGCTGAGCTCCGATTCGGCCAGCATCATGCCGGCGAAGAAGGCGCCGAGCGCGAAGGAGACGCCGAACAGGATCGCCGAGCCGTAGGCGATGCCGAGCGCGATCGCCAGCACCGCCAGGCGGAACAATTCGCGCGAGCCCGTATGCGCGACATAGTGCAGCACCCAGGGGATGACGCGCCGCCCGACCACCAGCATCGTCAGCATGAAGGCGCCGATCTTCGCGGCGGTCATCGCGATCAGGCCGCTCATCGAGCCGGCATTGAAGAAGCTGGCGAGCGGCCCGGGATCGATCTTCGGCGAGACGCCGCCGAGCGCGCCCGCGAAGGTCGGCAGCAGCACCAGGGTGAGGACCATGGCGAGGTCTTCCACGATCAGCCAGCCGACCGCGATGCGCCCGCGCTCGCTGTCGATCAGCCGCCGCTCCTGCAGGGCCCGCAGCAGCACGACGGTGCTCGCCACCGACAGGGCGAGGCCGAAGACGAGGCCCGCGCCGACCGGCCAGCCGAGCAGATAGGCGAGCCCCATGCCGAGCAGCGTCGCGATGGCGATCTGCCCGATCGCGCCCGGCAGCGCGATGGCGCGTACCGAGAGCAGGTCCTTCAGCGAGAAATGCAGGCCGACGCCGAACATCAGCAGGATGACGCCGATCTCGGCGAGCTCGAGCGCAAGCGCCTGGTCGGCGACGAAGCCGGGCGTGAACGGTCCGATCACCACCCCGGCGATCA
This sequence comes from Phreatobacteraceae bacterium, assembly GCA_039808545.1. Taxonomy (GTDB): domain Bacteria; phylum Pseudomonadota; class Alphaproteobacteria; order Rhizobiales; family JBDHTH01; genus JBDHTH01. The sequence continues at coordinate 3,903 of JBDHTH010000201.1, forward strand.
GGTAGCCGACCAGCGGCGACAGGCGCATGCGATTCGCGATCGCGCCGATGATGAAGGCGAGGCCGAGACCCGCAACAATCATCGCGATCAAGGGGGTGCTGTGCGGGATCATGCGTCGTCCATCCTCAAGATCAAATTCCAGATCACGCCGCGTTTTGATCGAGTCGATCAAAACGCTGGACAGTGATCGCCTCCTAGGAGCGGGAGACTGCTTTCACCCTTCGAACGGTTTCGTTCGAAGGGAGCAGGCTCCCGTTCCGCCCGCATGCGCTGGCGGCCCGGCCGGCCGGCTTCTCCGTCGATTTGCTATCAGAACATGTCCCGGCCCTTCGATAAAAGAGGGGATGTCGCCTCAACTTTGCGCCAGCACGAGAAAAAACCTCGGGCGTCCCGGTTGACAGCCTGATGACGCCTCACCATAAGACGCCCCGCGACGATGGCCGGCGACGGTCCTGAAGCGCGGGAGAGTGTCCCGAGCGGCAAAGGGGGCGGACTGTAAATCCGCTGGCTTACGCCTTCGTAGGTTCGAGTCCTACCTCTCCCACCATTCTGCCCGCCGATATCTTTGAAAGCGCGCCGCCGCTGCGTCCGTCCGATCGGGCAGGGTGTTTGTCAGGCGGGATGCTTGCGCCGCATGGCGCTTCGCCTAGATTGACGCGGCAGGCCGGCGCCGCGCGGGTGTAGCTCAATGGTAGAGCAACAGCCTTCCAAGCTGATGACGAGGGTTCGATTCCCTTCACCCGCTCCAACGCCTCGCGCTGCTTCCCTCAGTCGCTTTTGAGACCCGCCGCCGCGACGTGGCGCAGCACCCTCAGCGCATCGCCCGTGGCGAAGCCCTCCGCCGTGTTGTCGAGGATGGACCAGCTTTCGATGCCCTGTTCGGTCTCGGACCGGATCCGGGCCGCGATCTCGTCGAGCGCTTCCGGCGGGTAGGGGGAATAGTAGATCTTCGGGCTGCCGTGCAGGCGCCGGTAAACGAGAGGGGCGGCGCGCGGCGGGCGCGCATCGAGCGGCGGATCGGCGAGGACGCGCGTGATCGCGAAATCGTCGAGCATCGCGTCGGCGGCCGGCTCGAACCAGGAGGGATGGCGCGCCTCCCAGACTACCGGGCCGGAAATGCGCGTTGTGAGCTGCGCGAGAAAGGCCGCCGCCGTCGTCTCGTCGAAACGGAGCGAGGGCGGGAGCTGCACCAGCACGGGGCCGCGCTTTTCGCCGAGCCCGTCGATCTCGCCGCGGAAGCCGTCGATCGCGTCTTCGCTTTCCTTCAGCCGAAGCTCATGCGTGATGCGGCGCGGCAGCTTCACGGCGAATCGGAAGGTCTCCGGAACGCTCGCGGCCCAGCGCGCATAGGTCTCCCGCCGGTGCGGCCGGTAGAACGAGCTGTTGATCTCGGTGGCCGGGAAGACCTGTGCATAGCGCTCCAGATGCGAGCCCTCCGGCGGAAAGGACGGCCAGTCGCGGCGCGGCAGGCTCCAGCCGGCCGTGCCGATGCGGGCGAGGGGATTTCGGGGCGCGTCGCCGGGCCTCAGTGACATGCGCTTTCAACGCGCCGACGCGGGAAATGTTTGGGCGCGAGGCCGCGCGAGCACGCCCTCTTGTCAGGCCTTGAATTTCCTTCTATCGAGCGCCGGTTCGCGGGCTGGGGCCGAGCGAGGGCTTCTGGCCCGCCCCTCAAGTGCCGCCGAAGCGCCGGGTCTGCGCCCGGCACAGTGCTAACCGGATCGGCCGGGAGTGTCCGGCTCAAACAGGACGGGCGTCATGGCCAAGGAAAAGTTTGAACGTACGAAGCCGCATTGCAACATTGGGACGATTGGCCATGTTGATCATGGCAAGA
>JBDHTH010000202.1:0-5728 GCA_039808545.1 Phreatobacteraceae bacterium
GCTTCGTTCGGCAGCGACAGGAGCAGCTCGCGCCGGCCGAGCGGGACCGCGATGCCGTGCTGCGGCGCCGGGCTCTTCCAGACCGTGACCTTCGGCGTCTTCGCCGCCAGGGTCTTCAGCTCGATCAGCACCGCCTTCGACTCGCTCTTGCGCAGCCAGGGCCGGTCGCCGTCGTAGAAGAGCGCGATGATCCCGTTCGCCGAGACGATATGGGCTGGCTTGTCGCCCGTCACTGCAAGATCGAGCAGCTTCGGCGTCACCTTCTCGACGTCGTCGTGGTCGCCATGCGACTCGCGGACGAGACCGCTGTCGAGGATGCGGACGGTGCCGGCATCGTCGCCGGTCCCGACCACGACATGGCGGCCGTCCTCGGCGGTGACGAGGGTCGGATTGGGCTTCGGCAGGTCGAAGCTGTGGGTCACCTTGCCGCTGTCGAGATCGAGGATGCGCAGCACCGGCTTCTCGTGATCGGCGAAGACCAGCCGGCCGCGCAGCGGCGCGTGGTCATGCGCGATCGCGGGCGCGGCCGCCGCGACGGCGGCGAGGGCGCCGAGCGAAAGGGTGAAAAATCGAAGCGGCAGGGGAAAGGCGCGCGACATGATGCAATCCTCGGATTTGGCAAGGATGTTTTGTTATAACATTGCATTTTTACTCGCAAGACGTCTGAACCAGCCGTCATGGCGACGCCGGGTGGCGCGCATGGCGGGCCGCAGATCCGTGAACATGGCAGGCCGGGCCCTTCGGCGGCGGTTTGCTGTGGACGGCCGCGCCTGCCCGGCCCGGATCTCTCGCCGGAACGCGGAAATCGCTGGAGACTTGCGCCGCAAAGCGGAGGAGATCCCATGCTGACGGGCTGGACGGAGAAGACCTCGGGCGTCATCGCGCCGGACGAGCGGCTGCCCTGGGGGCAGAGCGTGGTGGCGAGCGTGCAGCACGTCATCGCAATGTTCGGCGCCACCGTGCTGGCGCCGATCCTGATGGGCTTCGACCCGAATGTCGCGATCTTCTTCTCAGGCGTCGCCACGCTGATCTTCTTCGCCGTCGTCGGCGGGCGGGTGCCGAGCTATCTCGGCTCGAGCTTCGGCTTCATCGCGGTGGTGATCGCGGCGACCGCCTATTCGGGATCGGGGCCGAACCCGAACATCCCGGTGGCGCTCGGCGGCATCATCGCGTGCGGCGTCCTCTACGCGGCGATCGGGCTCGTCGTGATGGCGGCGGGCCATCAATGGATCGAGCGGCTGATGCCGCCGGTCGTCACCGGCGCGATCGTCGCGGTGATCGGCCTCAATCTCGCGCCGATCGCCGTGAAGGGCATCTCGGCCTCGCCCTTCGATAGCTGGATGGGGCTCTTGACGGTGCTCCTCGTCGGGCTGATCGCGGTGAAGACCGGCGGCTTCGTGCGCCGCCTGCCGATCCTGATCGGCGGGGCGCTCGCCTATCTCGCCTATGCGCTCCTCGCCAACGGTGTCGGCCTCGGCAAGCCGATCGATTTCTCGGGCGTGGCGGCGGCCGCCTGGTTCGGCCTGCCGCGTTTCGCGGCGCCGGTCTTCGAATGGAACGCGATCAGCCTGATCGCGCCGGTCGCGATCATCCTGGTCGCCGAGAATCTCGGGCATATCAAGGCGATCGGCGTGATGACGGGCCGCAATCTCGACCCCTATATCGGCCGCGCCTTCCTCGGCGACGGCGTCGCGACCATGCTCTCGGGCGCGGGCGGCGGCACGGGCGTCACCACCTATGCGGAGAACATGGGCGTGATGGCGGTGACGAAGAACTATTCGACGGCGCTTTTTCCCATCGCCGCCGTGATCGCGATCCTGCTCGGCCTCTCGCCGAAATTCGGCGCGCTGATCCTGACCATTCCGGGCCCGGTGCTCGGCGGCCTCGCCTTCGTGGTGTTCGGGCTGATCGCCGCCACGGCGGGCCGGATCTGGGTCGAGAACAATGTCGATTTCGCCTCGAGCCGCAACCTGATCACGGTCGGTGTGGCGCTGGTGGCGGGGGCCGGCGACCTGACGCTGAAATTCGGCGGCTTCACGCTCGGCGGCATCGGCACCGCGACCTTCGGCGCCATCCTCCTCTACCATCTGCTGGCCGAGCGCACGACGGAGGCGTAGGCACCAGCAGGCGCGCCGCCGGGCGCCAGCCGGCCGGGGATTGGCAGGCGCGTGTAAATAGGGTACCCCCCTATGCCATGAGCCACCTTCATGGGAAGAAACCGAAGCTCCTGGCGCGCGTGCGGCGCCTGAAGGGCCAGCTCGCCGCGATCGAGCAGGCCCTGGAGGCCGAGGCGCCGTGCGGCGAGATCCTGAACCAGGTCGCGTCCGTCAAAGGCGCGGTGGCAGGGCTGACGGCCGAGCTCCTGGAGGACCATGTCCGCGCCCATGTGGTCGCGGTCGCGGACCCGGCCGAGCGCGCCAAGGGCGGCGAGGAGCTGATCGACGTCATCCGGAGCTATCTCAGATGACCGACCTGCCGGCCGGCCGGCTGGGCGTGCCGCATGCCCATGTCTTCCTCGGCGAGGGCCACCGCCGCAACGAGCGGCGCACCTGGCTGGTGATCGCGCTGACGAGCGCCATGATGGTCGGCGAGATCGTCGCGGGCTCGGCCTTCGGCTCCATCGCGCTGATCGCCGACGGCTGGCACATGGCGACGCATGCGGCCGCGATGCTGATCACGGCGCTCGCCTATGTGTTCGCGCGCCGCCATGCGGCGGACCGGCGCTTCACCTTCGGCACCGGCAAGCTCGGCGACCTCGCGGCCTTCGCGAGCGCCATCGTGCTGGCGCTGATCGCGCTGATGATCGGCTGGGAGAGCCTGCTGCGCTTCTACGCGCCGCGGCCGATCGATTTCGGGCAGGCGATCGCGGTCGCGGTGCTCGGCCTCGCGGTCAATCTCGTCTCGGCCTGGCTGCTGCGCGAGGAGGACCATGGCCATCATCACCACGGCCATCACGCAGCGCATGACCATCCGCACGATCACGACCATTCCCATGATCATCCGCATCCCCATGAGCATCCGCCCGGCGCGGCGCGGGAGCGCGGCCGCGACAACAATCTGCGCGCCGCCTACATGCATGTGCTGGCCGATGCCCTGACTTCGGTGCTGGCGATCGGCGCGCTCGCGGCGGGCGCCACCTATGGCTGGCTGTGGCTCGATCCGGCGGTCGGCATCGTCGGCGCGCTCGTCATCGCGCGCTGGTCATACGGGCTGATGCGCGATGCCGGCGCGGTGCTGATCGACTACCGTCCGGCCGGCGAGGCGCTTTCGGGCGAGATCCGCGACGCGATCGAGGATCCCGTGACCGAGATCGCGGATCTGCATGTCTGGCAGCTCGGGCCGGGCCATCACGGCGCGATTCTGTCGATCCTGTCGGACCGGCCGCAGGCGCCCTCCGCCTACCGCGCCCGCCTCGCGGGGATCGAGGCGCTGTCGCATGTGACCATCGAGGTCGAGAAGCGGGCCGCCTGAGGCCCCTTCCGCCGCGCCGCACGCCGTCGCATACTCGGCGCCAATCCCCGCATCCGGAGGCTTGGCGTCATGAACCGTCGTCTTCTCCTCGCGCTTTTCGCAGCCCTTCTCGCGGCGCCGTCCGTGCCGCCGGCGGGAGCGACTGCCGAGACCGTCTATCACCGCGGCAACACCGAGGACCCCGAGACCCTCGACCCGCACAAGACGCAGACCGTCTACGAATCGACGATCCTGCGCGACCTGTTCGAGGGGCTGACCACCCACAACGCCAAGGGCGAGATCGTTCCGGGCTCGGCCGAGAGCTGGACGATCGGCCAGGACGGCACGGTCTACACGTTCAAGATCCGGCCGAACGCGAAATGGTCGAACGGCGATCCGGTGACGGCCAACGATTTCGTCTTCTCGCTGAAGCGGATCATGAACCCCGAGACGGGCGCGAAATACGCGACGATCCTCTACCCGATCAAGAACGCGCGGGCCGTGAACCAAGGCAAGGCCAAGGTCGACGATCTCGGCGTGAAGGCGATCGACGAGCGCACGCTGGAGATCACGCTCGAATCCCCGACCGGCTATTTCCTGGAGCTGCTCGCGCACCAGACCGGCCTGCCGGTCCATGCCGGCAGCATCGCCAAGTTCGGCAAGGATTTCGTGCGGCCCGAGAACTGGGTCTCCAACGGCCCTTATGTGCTGAAGGAGTTCGTGCCGAACGCGCAGATCAAGGCGGTGAAGAACCCCAACTATTATGACGCCGCCAAGGCGCAGATCGACACCGTGATCTTCTATCCGACCAAGGATTTCGCGGCCGCGTTCCGCCGCTTCCAGGCCGGCGAGATCCATTCGCTGCGCGACATCCCGATCGACCAGATCGGCTACATCAAGACGAACTACGCAAAGCAGCTCCGCCTCGCGCCCTATCTCGGCATCTACTACCTGTCGTTCAACACCAAGAAGGCGCCGTTCTCGGATGCGCGGGTGCGCCAGGCGCTCTCCATGCTGATCGACCGCGAGTTCATCGCCGACAAGATCTGGGGCTCGACCATGCTGCCGGCCTATTCCTTCGTGCCGCCCGGCATGGAGGGCTACGTGCCGGCCGAGGCCGCCTTCAAGGACGATTCCCCGATCGACCGAGAGGAGAAGGCCAAGAAGTTGCTCGAGGAGGCCGGGTTCGGGCCGGGCAAGACACCGCTCAAGGTCGAGATCCGCTACAACACGACCGACAACAACAAGGCGACCGTGGTGGCGATCGCCGAGATGTGGCGGCCGCTCGGCATCGACGTCTCCTTCATCAACACCGACGCCAAGACGCATTTCGCGCATCTGCGCGAGAAGGGCGACTACGACGTCGCGCGGCTCGGCTGGATCGGCGATTATTCGGACCCGCAGAACTTCCTGTTCCTGCTGGAGACCGAGACGGGCGGGCTCAACTACGCGACTTGGTCGAACGCCGACTACGACAAGACGATGCGCGCCGCCAGCCTCGAGATCGATCCCGCCAAGCGCCTGGCGCTGCTGAAGCACGCCGAGACGATCATCGCGGCCGAGCAGCCCTATGTGCCGCTCCTCTATTACGGCTCGCAGAGCCTCGTCTCCGACAAGCTCGGCGGCTGGGAGGACAATCTGCGCAACGTCCATCCGACCCGCTACCTGACGCTGAAGCCGTGACCCGATAGGGGCGCTTGCCGCCCCGTTTTCGCATGCTGCGCTACATCGCCAAACGCCTCGCCTGGTCGGTGCCGACGCTGTTCGCGGTCGTCACCATCTCGTTCTTCCTGATGCGCGTCGCGCCCGGCGGGCCCTTCGACCTGGAGCGGCCGCTCGACCCGAAGGTGATGGAGAACCTCAACCGCATCTACCAGCTCGACCAGCCGCTCTGGCGCCAATATCTCTCCTATCTCGGCAACCTGCTGCGCGGCGATCTCGGCCCGAGCTTCTTCTTCCGCGATTTCTCGGTCTCGGAGCTGTTCGCGCAGGGGCTGCCGATCTCGATCCAGATCGGCGGCACGGCGCTTCTCCTCGCGCTTGTCCTCGGCCTCGCCTTCGGGGCGGTCGCTGCCTTCAACCGCAACGGCATCGTCGATTACTGCGTGATGGGGCTCGCCACGCTCGGCATCACGGTGCCGACCTTCGTGACCGCGCCGCTGATGACGCTGCTGTTCGGCCTGGCGCTCGGCTGGCTGCCGGTCGGCGGCTGGAACGGCGGCGCCTGGCCGAACCGCATCCTGCCGGTCGTCACCCTCGCGCTGCCGCAGATCGCGAT
>JBDHTH010000203.1:0-5725 GCA_039808545.1 Phreatobacteraceae bacterium
TCGAACCGCTTCATGAAATACTTCTTCAACAGCCTGATCGTCACCGGCTCGGCGACGCTGCTCGGGTTGCTGGTCGGGGTGCCGGCGGGATACGGCATCGCCCGGATGAAGGCGATGAAGGCGGCGTTCGTCATCCTGATCGCGCGCATGACGCCCGGCCTCTCCTACCTGATCCCGCTGTTCCTGCTGTTCCAGTGGGTCGGCTCGGTCTGGTGGCTCGAATGGATGGGGCTCGGCACGCTCATCCCGCAGATCCTGATCCATCTGGTGATCACGGTGCCGATCGTCATCTACATCATGATCTCGTATTTCGAGACGACGCCGATGGAGCTCGAGGAGGCGGCCGTCATCGACGGAGCGAATCGCTGGCAGGTGTTCGCCAATGTCGCCTATCCGATCGCCAAGCCCGGCATCGCGGTGTCGTTCATCCTGTCGGTGATCTTCTCCTGGAACAATTTCGCCTTCGGCATCGTGCTCGCCAATCGCGAGACGCGGACGCTGCCGGTCGCGGTCTACAACATGATCTCCAACGACCAGCTCAACTGGGGGCCGCTCGCGGCGGCGGCGCTGGTGATCACCACGCCGGTGCTGCTCCTCACGCTGTTCGCGCAGCGCCAGATCATCGCCGGGCTGACGGCCGGCGCCGTGAAGGGCGGCTAGCATGGCGGGACCGGCTTTCGCGGCGCGGCCCGTCGGGCGGACCGGCCTTTCGGTCTCGGTGCTCGGCTTCGGCGCGGCGCCGCTCGGCGACCTCTATGCGAAGCTCGACGACGCCGAGGCGATCGCGACCGTGGAGGCGGCGCGCGGGGCCGGCATTACGCTGTTCGACACCTCGCCGCATTACGGCAACGGCCTGTCGGAGCATCGGATGGGCACGGCGCTGCGCCGCGCGCCGCGCGATTCCTTCGTGCTCTCGACCAAGGTCGGGCGGGTGATGAACCCGTGGAAGGCCGGCGGCACGGCGGTCGGCGACGATGTCGCGGCGCCGGGCTTCGCGGGCGGCCTGCCGCACCAGGCGATCCTCGACTATTCCTATGACGGCGCGATGCGCAGCCTCGAGCAGTCGCTGCTGCGGCTCGGCACCAGCCGGATCGACATCGCGCTGATCCATGACGTCGATGTCTGGACGCATGGCGAAGCCTATGAGCAGCGCTTCGGCGAGGCGATGGAGGGCGCCTACCGGGCGCTCGACAAGCTCCGGAGCGAGGGGGTCGTGAAGGCGATCGGCGTCGGCATCAACGAGGCCGAGGTCTGCGCCCGCTTCGCGCGGGCGGGCGATTTCGACTGCATGCTGCTGGCGGGCCGCTATTCGCTGCTGGAGCAGGATTGCCTCGACGATTTCCTGCCCCTGGCGCTCGAGAAGAACATCGCGATCCTGCTCGGCGGCGTCTTCAACTCAGGGGTCCTGGCAACCGGCGCGGTGCCGGGGGCGCGCTACAACTACGCGCCGGCCCCGCCCGCCATCCTGGAGCGCGTCGCGCGGATCGAGGCGGTCTGCCGCGCCCATGGCGTGCCGCTCAGCGAGGCCGCGATGCGCTTTCCGCTCGGCCATCCGGCGATCGCCTCGATCGTGCTCGGCGCCGTGACGCCGGCCGAGGTGGCGCGCAACGTCGCGGGCTTCTCGGCGGCGGTGCCGGCGGCGCTGTTCGACGATCTCGCCGCCGAGGGGCTGATCCGCAAGGACGCGCCGCGCCCGCCGGAGCGGCCGGCGTGAGCGGGCGAATCGACGCGCATCAGCATTTCTGGCGCGTCGATCGCGGCGACTATGGCTGGCTGACGCCCAATACTGGGCCGATCTATCGCGATTTCGGCCCGGCCGACCTCGCGCCGCTCCTCGCCCGCAACGGCATCGCCGAGACGATCCTGGTGCAGGCCGCACCGACGGTCGCCGAGACCGAATACCTGCTCGCCATCGCGCGCGGCACGCCCTTCGTGGCGGGCGTGGTCGGCTGGGTCGATTTCGAGGCACCGGACGCCGCCGCTCAGATAGCGCGGCTCGCGGCCGACCCGCTGCTCGTCGGCCTGCGGCCGATGGTGCAGGACATCGCTGATGACGACTGGCTGCTGGGCCCCAAGCTCGACGCGGCGTTTCAGGCGCTCGTGGCGCAGGGGCTGGTCTTCGACGCGCTGGTGCTGCCGCGCCATCTTTCGCGGCTGGCGCGGCGCCTGGACCGCCATCCCGACCTTTCGGTCGTGCTCGACCATGGCGCCAAGCCGGAGATCCGCGACCGGCGCATGGCGCCCTGGGACGCCGATATCGCGGCGCTGGCCGCGCGGAAGAACATCGTCTGCAAGATTTCCGGACTCGTCACCGAGGCGGCGGCGGATTGGCGGGCCGAGGATCTCGCGCCCTATGTCGACCATCTGATCGCCTGTTTCGGCGGCGACCGCGTGATGTTCGGCAGCGACTGGCCGGTTGCGACGCTCGCCTCCGATTACGACCGCTGGGTCGCGACCGCCGAGCGGCTGACGACGAGCCTGACGGCTGCTGAGCGCGAGGCCTTCTGGGGCGGCACGGCGCGGCGGATCTATCTCGGCGAGCGCGGCCGGAAAGGGGAGAGATAGATGCTGAAGACGCTCGATCCGGTGCTCACGCCGGATCTTCTCTGGGTGCTGGCCGCGATGGGGCATGGCGACGACCTGGCGCTGGTCGACGCCAATCATCCCGCGCAGGCGATCGCCGCCGAGACGACCAGCGGCGAGCTGGTGCTGCTGCCGGGGTTGGCGATGGGACGGGCGGCGCGCGCCATCCTCAGCGTCTTGCCGCTCGACGATTTCACCGACGATCCGGTGCGGACCATGGAAGTGGTCGGCGATCCCGGCAAGGTGCCGCCGGTGCGCCGCGAGGTGCAGGCCGAGATCGACAAGGCGGAGCCGGGCCGCAAGATCAAGATGGTCGGCATCGAGCGCCACGCCTTCTACGAAGCCGCGAAATCGGCTTTCGCGGTGGTGCAGGTCGGCGATCCGCGCTTCTACGGCTGCTTCCTGCTGCGCAAGGGCGCGATCGAGGGGGCGAAGCCGTAGGCGACGGCTTGCCGAAGGGCGGGCGGCTGATATCGTCGACCCATGCAGGGCAAGACGGAGCAAGACCACAGCCGGCCGGTTCGTGCCGCGCGGCCGAGCACGCTTCGCGTCATGGCGATCGCGGTGCTGGTCGGGCCGCCGCTGACCGGCGTCCTCATGCTTGTCGCGCTCGCGCTCCGCGAGAGCGTGAAAGGCGGGGCGGGACTGCCGGATATCCTGCTGACGCCGCTCATCGCGCTGCATCCCGTGGGGCTGATGATCGCCTACATGATCGGCGGCGTCCCGGCGATCGTCGTGGGGTTGGCGATGCTCGCTCTGGCGCGGCGGCGGACCATCCGGCCGATATGGCCGTGGGGCGCGGCGGCGGGCGCGGCCGCGGGGCTCGGCGGCATCCTCGTCTGGAGCCTGTTCCTCCTGGAGGGCGGATTTCCGGAAGCCTTCGCCAATATGTGGCCGCTCATTCCGGCGGCCGCCGCGGCAGGAGCCCTCTGCGGCTGGTGGATTGGGGCGGGCGTGCCGCCGGCCTCGCGCGAGCGTGCTCCTTGACGGCGCTGCTGTGATCGCCAGCGGGGAATATCCTTCGCGCGACCGGAGCTTGCGCGTAAGGTCGCGCTCATGATCCGCGTCACCGACACCATCGCCATCGATCCGGCCGAGATCGAGGAGACGTTCTTCCGCGCCGGCGGGCCGGGCGGGCAGCATGTCAACAAGGTCTCGACCGCTGTCGAGCTGCGGTTCAACGCGCGCCTCTCGCCGTCGCTGCCGAACGACGTCGCGACGCGGCTGATCAAGCGGGCCGGCGCGAAGGCGACGAAGGATGGCGTGATCGTCATCGTCGCGCAGGGCCATCGCAGCCAGCAGCGCAACCGCGAGGAGGCGCTGGCGCGGCTGGTCGAGCTGGTCCGCGAGGCCGCGGTCCGCCCCGTCAAGCGGATCGCCACCCGGCCGACCGCCACCTCGAAGATGAAGCGCCTCGAGGTCAAGGGGCGCCGGTCGGCGGTAAAGAGCCTGCGCCGCACGCGGCCAGACAGCGACTGACATTCACCGGAGGAAAGGCGAGATGCCGCAGCCGAAGCACATCATCAAACTGAAGCTGCCGAAGAAGCCGGCGCTGGGGCCGGAACTCTCGGCCTATTTCCAGAAATGCCTGGAGAAGCTCGGCATGGTGCCGAACGTGCTCACGGCCTACACGGTGAATGTCGAGAAGCTGAAGAACTTCACGGCGTTCTATAACACCCTCATGCTTGGCGAGAGCCGGCTGACGAAGCTGGAGCGCGAGATGATCGCGGTCGTCGTGTCGTCGGCGAACCGCTGCTACTACTGCCTCGTCGCGCATGGGCAGGCGGTGCGGCAGCTCTCGGACGATCCCGAGCTCGGCGAGATGATGGTGCTGAACTACCGCGTCGCCGAATTGCCGAAGCGCCAGCGCGCCATGCTCGACTATGCGTGGAAGCTCACGCTCACGCCCTATCTCATCGGCGACGAAGACCGGATGACGCTACGGGATGCTGGCTTCAAGGACGACGAGATCTTCGACATCACGGATGTCACGGGCTTCTTCAACTACACGAACCGGGTCGCGCATGGCACCGACATGATGCCGAACCGCGAGTATCACGGCCGAAACCGTTGATGGCGCTGCGTTTCGCGGTGACAGGGCTTGACCGGGATGCTACGCGTTAACGATGCGATTCCTGAAGCAGGGGACCGCGATCGGAAACAGTCGGGAGAGGTCAGACATGACCGACTACGTTGCTGATGTGAAGAAATACGCGAAGGCCACCAACGAGAAGGCCGTCGCTGGGATCGTCAAGCATCTCGGAATCGCGCTGAAGAGCGCCGATGCATCGCTCGTGTCCTGCACGGATCCGGCCGAGCTCGACCGGGTGAAGCAGGGTTTCTGCAAGAAGAAGCTCGGCCTGACGGACGACAAGGTCATCGACGACCACCTGAAGGCGGTGTGCGAGGCGATGAAGGCCGACAAGACCAAGGCCCGCGTCACCTTCTACTACCTGCTCGCCGAGCGGGTCGGGAAGCTCGACGCCTTCGCCTGAGGCGCATTTCGCCGCCGAATCGTCAGCATTGAATCGAAGACGCGGACGGGTGGCCGGAGGCCGTGCCCGTCCGTTGTCGTTTTGAGCACCGGCGGGCTGCGGCCGCCCGGTTTGCGGGCATGAGGCGCGGCCGATGCCCACGCTTGTGCCATTGACAATCATCGACGCAAACCTAGGCTTCCGGTTCGCGGGGGCAGGCGATGCTTGGATCTGGGCTGAAGCGTAAATGGCGGGCCGACGCTGCGATGCGCGTCGGGGCCCGCGCATGATCCGGCGGGCGCTCGATGCGCTCTATCTCGCGGCCGGATGGCTCGCGGGGTTCTTCCTCCTCACGGTCTTCGTATTGATGGTGGCGCTCGCGGTCGGGCGCGGGTTCCAGCTCAACATCCCTTCGGGCGACGATTTTGCCGCCTGGTCGCTGGCCGCCATGTCGTTCCTCGGCTTGGCGCATACGTTCAAGTCCGGGGAGATGATCCGGGTCGGCCTGCTGCTGGAGCGCCTCACGGGGCGCGCGCGCTGGTGCGCGGAAGTCGCCGCCCTCTCGATCGGCATCGTCGTGATCGGCTATTTCGCCTATCACATGGCCCAGCTCGCCCGCCTGTCCTGGCTGCTCGCCGACATGTCGCAGGGCGTGCTGGCGGTTCCGC
>JBDHTH010000204.1:0-5714 GCA_039808545.1 Phreatobacteraceae bacterium
GCATCCGGAAAATGGCCATTGACTCGACTTGTATCCCGGATACAGTTCAGCGAGATCCTGGAATGGATCATCGGGAGAGGAAACATCCGTCGGCAAACGACGGTCATGTCGGGGGGCCAAAGGTGCATTGGAACTACGCCGACATCTATCAAGCGATCGCGGCCGCCATGCCGGACGTTCCCTGTCAGGTGCAGGGCGAGCGGACCCTGACATGGGCCGAGTTCGACCGCCGCAGCGACGCTCTCGCCAGCGCCTTCGTGGCGGCGGGCCTTCAGCCCGGCGCGAAGGTCGCGGTCTATCTTCGCAACTGTCCGGAATTCCTCGAGGTCTACACGGCCTGCTTCAAGGCGCGGCTGGTTCCGGTCAACGTCAATTTCCGCTATGGGCGGGACGAGCTGGTCCATGTCTTCGGCAGCGCCGATGCCGAGGCGGTGGTCTTCCAGGCCGGCTACGCCGCGCTGCTGGCGCAATGCCGGCAGGACCTGCCGCAACTGAAGCATTTCTTCGCCGTGAACGACGGCAACCCGCTGCCGGAATGGGCCGCGGACTACGACCGGGTGGTCGCGACCCCGGCCGGCTCGAAGCTCGATATCGGCCGCTCCGGCGCCGATCCGCTGCTTCTCTATACCGGCGGGACCACGGGGCTGCCGAAGGGCGTCGTGTGGCAGCAGAACGAGGCGATCGAGGCGCTCGGGGCCGGCGGGAACTTCTATCTCGGTCAGGGGCCGGCGGCGAACCTCGACGCGCTGGTGCAAAGGCTCGATCATTCGGGGCAGCGCCTCTACGTCGCCTGTCCCCTGATGCATGCGACGGGGCTGTTCACCAGCCTGACGCTGATGAACGCCGGCTGGACCATCGAGACGACGGCCGCCGAGCGCTTCGAGGCGGCGGCGCTCTGGCGGGTGGTGAGCGAGCACCGCGTCAATGCCTTGGTGATCGTCGGCGACGCCTTTGCCCAGCCGCTGCTCGCCGAGCTCGATGCGAATTTCGACCGTTACGACTTGAGCCAGCTCCGCCTCATCATATCGTCGGGCTCGAAATTCTCGCGGACGGTGCGCGCCGGCATCCTCAAGCATCTGCCGCAGGTCGTGCTCTCGGACAATTACGGCTCGTCGGAGGCGCTGCGGGGCGTGCAGACCCACAGCACGATCAACTCCATTCCCGAGGACGGGGTGATCGCCCGGAGCGACGTCCTGCAGATGATGGACAATGACGGGCGGCTCCTCGACCCCACGGTTCCGGGGACCAGCGGCGCGCTGCTGATCCGTGGCCATCTCGCCGACGGCTACTACAAGGACGAGGAGAAGTCGCAGACGACCTACGTCGTCGTCGACGGCACGCGGTACTGCGTCACCGGCGATTTCGGCATCGTGGAGCCGGATGGCAATGTCCGCCTTCTCGGCCGGGGCTCGTCGGTGGTGAACACGGGCGGCGAGAAGGTCTTTCCCTACGAGGTCGAGATGGTCATCCGCCGGCACGACGCGGTCGCGGACGCGGCCGTGATCGGCCTGCCGCATGAGCGGTTCGGGCAGGTGGTGACCGCGGTCGTCGTGCTTCGCGAGGGCGCCGAGCTCGACCTGCCGGCCCTCGCGGGCCACGTCAAGCAGCATCTGGCGGCCTACAAGGCGCCGCGGGAATTGTATTTCATCGACGTCATCCCGCGTACCGCCACCGGCAAGATCGACCACAAGACCTGCCTGTCCGTGGTCCAGGCGATGATCGCCGGACCGGCGGCGCAGTGACAGTTGAGGGGTCGCGCATGGAGCGCATGAGCATCGCCGACGCCTCGTTCCTCTATATGGAGAACGAGTTCGACCTGCATCACAACGCATGGCTCGGAATCTTCGAGGGGCCGGCGCCGACCGGCGAGGAGTTCCGGCGCCATATCGCGTCCAAGCTGCCGAAGATCCCGCGCTATCGCCAGCGCGTCCGGTTCGTGCCGCACGATCTGGCGGCGCCGGTCTGGGTCGACGACCGGCACTTCCTGCTGTCCTACCATGTCCGGTCGATCGCCCTGCCGGTTCCCGGCACCGAGGAGCAGCTCAAGGAGCTGTTCACGACCCTGATGGCGCAGCCGCTCGACCGCAACAAGCCCTTGTGGGACATGTGGCTCGTCGACGGTCTGGAAGGCGGCCGCTGGGCGCTCATCTCGCGCCTGCATCACTGCATGGCCGACGGCGTCAGCACGACCGACATCACGACCACGGTGCTCGACCGGGAGCCGGTGACCACGACCGAGGAGGTCGCGGACGATTGGCGGCCCGAGCCTTCCCCGAGCGATGCCGAGCTCGTCCAGGCCGCGATGATCGAAGCGCAGCGGGACGACGCGGAGCGCGGCAGCCGCTACGCCACCTGGGCGAACTCGCTGAAAAGCCAGATGAGCGAGGTCGACAAGGCCTTCGTGTCGCTGCGGGAGAGTCTTGCCAGCCAGCTCTCCGTCACCAGCCTCAACGGGCCGATCGGACCCTATCGGCGCTGGGCGTGGACGAAGGTCGCGCTGGCCGATATCGCGACCGTGCGGCGTGCCCTCGGCGGAACGGTCAACGACGTGGTCCTCGCGGTCACGACCCGTGCGTTCCGCGACCTGCTGATCGCCAGGGGTGAGGCAGTCGCCGGCCGCACCGTCCGGTGCCTGGTGCCGGTCTCGATCCGCAGCACCGGCGAGAAGGGCGGAAACCGGATCTCCTCCATGTATGCCGAGCTGCCCGTGGGCATCGCGGATCCGGCCGAGCGGCTCGCCAGCGTCCGGGCCCAGATGGACGGTCTGAAGGCGTCGAAGCAGGCGCTCGCCGCCGACGTCCTCGCCTCGCTCGCGGGATTCCAGCCGCCCGCGCTGATGGCGGCGAGCGCTCGCCAGGCGAGCCACTCGCCCAATGTCGTCAACACGGTGACGACCAACGTTCCAGGCCCGCAGCACCCGCTCTACGTGCTCGGACGCGAGATGCTCGACAATTACCCGTATGTGCCGCTCGCGAACACGATGCGGCTCGGCACGAGCGTCTTTTCCTACAACGGCTATGCGCGGTTCGGCGTCACCGGCGACCACGAGTCGATGCCCGACATCGAGGTGTTCGCGCGCGGCCTGGCCGAAGGGCTGCGAGAGCTCCTGACGGCCGCGGCGGAGCACGGGAAAGAGGCGAAGAGCGCGGAGGCGGCGACGCCTGCGGCGCCGCTGAGCGCGAATTCCTAGAGGCTGCGCCCTTCAAGCGACCGGCACCGCTTGAAGGGCAGCGCGGTCTCCAGGCCTTGGGAATCGTCACGGTCCGCCGATCGTCCGATCGGGGCATTCCCCATCGACATGTGAAGAACAGGAGAGAAGACATGACGGAAACGAAAGTCGATCTGCAACAGGAGCGGCTCGCGGCGCTGGAGAAGGCCGAGAAGCAGCAGTTCGAGGCTCTGGCGCAGCAGCGCGAGGCGGCGATCGAGGCCGCGAAATACTGGGAGAACCTCTCCAAGCAGGCGACCGCCGGGCTGCAGGAGCAGGCCGCCGGCCTGCCGACCCCGCAAGTGAGCCCCACCCTGCTCACCGAAGCGCATTTCGCCTATCTGGAGCAGGTCCTCAAGGCGCAGATCGAGTTCACGCGCACCTTGCTGACGGGTTCCAGCGCGCGGTGACGGCCTTGGCCGCGCACACCGTGACGGACGATCCCGCCTCCAAGCGCCTGCCGGCCTGGCACGCTCTCGAACAGCCTCGGGCGCTGTTCGAGATGTGGCAGTACATGATGGCCAAGCCCATCCTGAGGCTGGCGCCGCGCGGGGTGGGGCGGCCCGTCCTGGTGTTTCCCGGCTTTCTCACGGACGATGAAGCGACCGCGACCTTGCGCCACTATCTGCGCGAGCAGGGACACGCGGTCTATGCCTGGGACCTGGGGATCAATCTCGGCCCCACCGGCATGATCCTCGACGGCATAGAGCGGCGGCTCGACAAGATCGCGGCCGCGCATGGCGAGGCGGTCAACCTGGTCGGCGTCAGCCTCGGCGGACTATACGCGCGGGACCTGGCGCGCCGGCGAAAGGGAGCGGTGCGCCAGGTGATCACGCTCGGCAGCCCCTTCCGGATCGAGCGGGACTCGGCGAACAGCGCCGGGGCGCTGTTCGATGCGCTGGCGCATCTGCATGTCGATCCCGCCCGCTTTTCGGTCTGGGACCTGCCGCGGGATCCGCTGCCGGTCGCCGCGACGGCGATCTACACGCGCACGGACGGCGTGGTCGCCTGGGAAGCCTGCGTGGACGGCGTCTCGCCGGCTTCCGAGAATATCGAGGTCGTGGGCAGCCACAGCGGTCTCGCCCACCTTCCGGCGGCTCTCTACGCCGTCGCCGATCGCCTGGCGCAGCCGGACGGCTCCTGGCGGGCCTTCGCGGCTCCGCCGCCTCTCCAATGGCTCTATCCCCCTCCGGAGCGTGGCGCGAACACCGCATGACGCGCAGCCGAAACCATAACAGGCATTGAACGAAGGGCACGACGCCGAAGAGCTTGCCGCCGACGGTTCTCAATTTCCGGATGGAATTCGCCGCATCAGAAACGCGCGCTGGGAGGGGCTGAAAATGGACGTCGAAACTCGCACGATACGCCGCATTTCGTGGCGCATCATCCCGCTTATCATGGTGTGTTACTTCATCGCCTATCTGGACCGGGTGAACATCAGCTTCGCATCGCTGACGATGAACCAGGATCTGGGGATCTCGGCCGCCGCCTACGGGTTCGGGGCCGGCGTGTTCTTCATCTCCTATTTCCTGTTCGAGGTCCCTTCCAACATCTTTCTCGAGAAGGTCGGCGCACGCCGCTGGATCGCCCGCATCATGGTGACCTGGGGGCTTCTGGCGGGCGGCATGGCCTTCGTCCAGGGCGAGGTCAGCCTCTACGTGATGCGGTTCCTCCTCGGCGCCGCCGAAGCCGGCTTTTTTCCGGGCGTCATCTTCTATCTGACGCTCTGGTTCCCGGAGAGCTATCGCGGGCGGATCATCTCCTCGTTCATGGTCGCGATCCCCTTCTCGGCGATGCTCGGCGCGCCCTTCTCGGGCTACCTCCTGGATCTCCACGGCCTCGCCGGGTTCAAGGGCTGGCAGCTGCTCTTCCTCATCCAGGCCGCTCCGGCGGTTCTGCTGGGCGTGTTCGTCTTCTTCTACCTCACCGACAAGCCCAGGGACGCCAAATGGCTGCCCGATGACGAAAAGCAATGGCTGATCGCCCGCCTCGAGAGCGAGAAGAAGGCGATCGACGCGCATCAGCATGTGGGGCATTTCGGCATCATCCGGACCTTGAGCAATCCGGTCGTGCTCAAGCTTGCGATCGTCTATTTCGCGCTCGCGGCGATGAACTACGCGTTCGGCTTCTATGCGCCGCAGATCCTCGCGGTGTTCGGCGTCAGCAACCAGACGATCGGCAATCTCCTGATCATCCCGTCACTGGTCGGCGCGGTCGGCATGGTGCTGTGGGGACGGCATTCCGACGCCAAGCGGGAGCGCAAGTTCCATCTGGCGACGGCCGCCGCCTGCAGCATCGTCGGGCTTTGGGGGGCGGCCCTGTCGGGGAATATCTATCTGACGATGGCGTTCCTGACGCTGGTCGGGTTCGGGGTGAGCGCGGCGGTCGTCTTCTGGACGATCCCCGGAAGCTTCCTCGTCGGGTCTTCGGCGGCCGTCGGGCCGCCGGTGGGATCGGCCGCTTGCAAAGCGTGGATGAACTGCGCCAGATCGATCGCTGTTTGGAC
>JBDHTH010000205.1:0-5702 GCA_039808545.1 Phreatobacteraceae bacterium
GATGCCGGCGCCGGGCCCGACTGGCGCTACCGCGACGCCGGGACCGGCATCGTCTGCGGCCGGTCCGAGGGGCTGGCGCTCGCCTCGCTCAGGATGTTCGAGCAGGGCGCCTTCTCGCGTGATCCGCGCGATCCGCTGCGCGCCGATGCCGAGCGGCTGGCGCATCTCGATCTCGAGACCTTGAGCGCCGGCTTCCAGACCGGCGCCGACAATCCGCTGACCGGGCTGGAGGGGCGCCTCGCGCTCCTCAACGCGCTCGGCTGCGTGGCGGCGGAGGATCGGGAGGGGTTCGCGCGGGCCGACGCGGCCCGGCCCGGCGGGCTGTTCGATGCGCTCGCGGCGCGCGCCAACGACCAGCAGGCGATCCGCGGTGCGCATATCCTCGGGCTGCTGCTTGAAAAGCTCGGTGCGATCTGGCCCGGCCGGCACGAGATCGCCGGAATCAGCCTCGGCGATTGCTGGCGGCATCCGGCCCTCAGGCGGGCCGACGCCACGAACAGCTATGTGCCGTTCCACAAGCTCTCGCAGTGGATGTCCTATTCGCTCTGTGAGCCGCTCGAGCAGGCGGGCTTCACGGTGAGCGATGTCGACGGGCTGACGGGCCTCGCCGAATACCGCAACGGCGGCCTCTTCCTTGATCACGGCGTGATCGTGCCGCGCGACGACGCACTGCTTTCCCGTGCGCATCAGGTCGGCGATCCGGCGATCGTCGCATGGCGGGCGCTCACGATAGCGCTGCTCGACCGGCTGGCCGGGCCGGTGCGCGAGCGCCTCGGCGTCTCGGCCGAGGCCTTTCCGCTGGCGCGGCTGCTGGAGGGCGGCACCTGGGCGGCGGGCCGGGCGATCGCGGCCGAGAAGCGCCCCGGCGGCGGGCCACCGCTGACGATTGTCGCCGACGGGACCGTGTTCTAGATTTTGGCCAGTTTTCCGGGCGGGGGATCATGACGACAGACGGCGTGACGGTGGTCGATCATCCGCTGGTGCAGCACAAGCTCACCCTGATGCGCGACAAAACGCGCTCCACCAAGGGCTTCCGGCAGCTCATGAACGAGGTCGGGATGCTCCTCTGCTACGAGGTGACGCGCGACCTGCCGCTCGACATGATCGATGTCGAGACGCCGCTCGGCCCGACCCGCCAGCCGGTGATCGCCGGCAAGAAGCTGGTCTTCGCGCCGATCCTCAGGGCAGGCGTCGGCTTTCTCGACGGCATGCTCAACCTCGTGCCCTCGGCGCGCGTCGCCCATATCGGCCTCTATCGCGATCCGGTGACGCTCGACGCGGTCGAGTATTATTTCAAGGCGCCCGAGGATGTCACCGACCGCCTCGTCATCGTCATGGACCCGATGCTGGCGACCGCGAATTCGGCCGTGGCGGCGATCGACCGGCTGAAGGAGCGCGGCGTGACGCAGATCCGCTTCGTCTGCCTGCTGGCGGCGCCCGAGGGCGTGGCGCGGATGCGCGAGACGCATCCGGACGTGCCGATCTGGACCGCCTCGATCGACGAGCGGCTCAACGATCACGGCTATATCGTGCCGGGCCTCGGCGACGCCGGCGACCGTATGTACGGCACGCGCTGACGAGCGCGCCGAAAAGACGAGAATCAGGAGGAAACCCCATGAACAAGCTCGATCTCGGCGGCCGCGTGGCGGTCGTCACGGGCGGCGCGCGCGGCATCGGCTATGCGGCGGCCGAGCGCTATCTCGCATCCGGCGCCTCGGTGGCGATCTGGGATATCGACGCGAAGCGGGCCGGCGAGGCCGCGAGCGCGCTCGGCAAGGCCGGCAAGGTCACGGTCGAGGCGGTGGAGCTCTCCGACGAGGCCTCGGTGCAGGCCGCCACCGACAGCACGCTGAAACAGCATGGCAAGATCGACATCCTCGTCAACAATGCCGGCATCACGGGCGGCAACGGCAAGCTCTGGGAGCTCGATCCCGCCGTGTGGCGCAAGGTGATCGACGTCAACCTGATCGGGCCGTATCTGACCTGCCGCGCCGTGGTGCCGGCGATGCTCGCGAATGGCTGGGGGCGGATCGTCAACATCGCGTCGATCGCCGGCAAGGAGGGCAATCCGACCGCCTCGCACTACTCTGCCTCAAAGGCCGGGCTGATCGGCCTGACGAAGTCGCTCGGCAAGGAGCTGGCGCAGAGCAACATCCTCGTCAACTGCATCACGCCAGCCGCCGCCAAGACGGAGATCTTCGACCAGATGAAGCAGGAACATATCGACTACATGCTGGCGCGCATCCCGATGGGGCGTTTCCTGCAGGTCGAGGAGGCGGCCTCGCTGATCTGCTGGCTGTCCTCGCCGGACTGCGCCTTCACGACCGGCGGCGTCTTCGACATTTCGGGCGGGCGCGCGACCTATTGAGCCTTAAAGGCGGCCGAAAAGCTCTTCCCAGGCGCCGACGAACGGCCGGAAGACGAACCGCACCCGGTGCCGGCCGGCCGGCACCCTGACGGCGCGGAACAGGACATTGGCCTTCAGCACTTCGGCCGGCGCGCCGTCGATCTCGGCCCGCCACCAGGGGTGCCAGATGTCGTTGAGCACGACGAAGCCGGGGCCGTCCGAGCGGCTTTCGACGATCACCTCGGCGCTGCCGTAGCGCAGGATGCGCACGGTGCCGGCGGCGGGCGGCGGGCCGGCGGGCGGCTCCGGCGCTTCGAGCAAGACAGTCGTCGCAAGGTCGGCCTCCGGCCAGATGCCGTTGGCGATCATCGCGGCGAAATCGGCCTGCCGCTGCGCGCCCGCGAAGATGACGCGCGGATAGGGTGCCGAGAGCTCGTAGACAAGGCCATCGGCGGTCTCGGCGACCGGCTTGCGGCTGCCGGGCGGCAGCGTGCGGTCGATCGCCTCGATCGGCTTGGTGGACACGACGTAGGTCAGCCCCAGGAGGCGGGCGAGCGGGGATTCGTAGGACGGGAAGAGCGGCGTGAAGCGCCGTTGCTCGGGCACCGCCGTCACGTCCTCGGCGCCGATCGCTTCCGTATAGCTCTTCAGCCGTACCGGGTTGTTGCCGAGCGTCTGCTCGATGCCTTGCGACAGCGGCGCGTTCGCCCAGGCGAAGCCGATGCCGGCGATCTCGATGCGCGGCCGCATCGTCTCGGTCGTGCCGGCCGCGATTTTCTCTTTCAGCAGGCGGATCGTGGGATTCGTGGTGTTCGGCTCCAGGATGGCGAACTCGGCGGGCGGCAGCGCGGTCGATTCGCTCGGAGCGTTGTTGAGTGCGAGATCGGCGAGGAGGAAGGCGAGAAGCGCCGCCATCGCGGCCCGCGCGCGTGGCCGCGCCGCGAACCACAGGAACAGGATCGCGCCGATGCCGACGCAATGCGCCGCTATTGCGATATGCGCGGCCGCGAGCGGGAGCTTGTCGAACCGGAGCGCGATCGCGACCGCGGCCACGACCGTCGTGCCGAGGAGCGCCACGGTGGCGATCCGCGCCGATCGGGCAGGACGCCAATCGGTCGCCATCCGGTGGATCGCGTAGCCCGAGAGGATCGCGGCGAGCGCGCCGATCAGGAAGGTCGCGTCGGCGGGGCGGCGGTAGAGCGCTACGCCGGGCAGGTAGCCGTAGAAGAGCTGGAAAACGGGCGTGTAGCGGCCGAGCGCATAGATCACCATCAGCGCGAGGAGGATCGCGAAGATACGGACCTCACGGGACCAGAGCTTGCCCGAGAGAAGCGCCGCGATCAGCGCCAGCAGCGGCACGATGCCATAATAGAGCTGACCCATGTTGCGGGCGAGGGCGAGGCCGGTGCCGGCCCAGGTCGGGCTCGGCGGCCCCCAATGCTCGGCGATCGGGCCGGCGGCGCCATAGAGATTGGCGACGACCGCCGTGATCAGCAGGGCCGGATGCAGCGAGCCGCCGACCGCGTTCGGATAATCGATCACGGCGCGGTTGGAGAGGCCGGCGAGCAGCAGCGTCAGGGTGATCGGCACGGCGATCAGCAGGGCGCCGACCAGCGTGCCGGCCGCGAGCGGCAGCACCGTGCCGCGCCAGCCGGCCCTGAGCCAATGGTCGAGGACGTAGAGCGCCAGCGCATAGGCCGAGAGCAGCGCCACCTGGTCGCGGCCGATCAGCAGGGCGGCGCCGGCCGCGCCGCTCAGCGCCCCGTAGAGGATCGAGCGGCGATCGAGGGCGCGGGCGAGCAGCAAAAGCGTCAGCATGAAGAAGGCGAGGCTGATCACCTGGCCGATATGCTGGATGCGCCAGGACATCGAGGCGCCGAACGACAGGGTGAGCGCCGCGACGAGCGCGCCGAGCGGATGCCAGCCCCGGTCGCGGAAGATCAGCAGCGTCGCCAGCCCGGCGATCAGCACCGCCATGAAGGCGACGAGGTCGGTCGACTGCACGCCGGGCGCCGGATCGAGCGCCGCGACGATGAGGAAGAGCGGCGAGAACACCGCCGATTGCGGGTCGGCGATCTCGGGCGACCCGGAGAAGAGATGCGGCGTCCAGGCCGGCCACTCGCCCGCATGGATCGCGCGGGCGAGGAATTGCAGATGCGGCAGCCAATGCGCCTTGGCGTCCCACGGAATGGTGTAAAGGCCGCTCCAATACGGCCAGGACAGGGCGAGGAAGCCGAGTCCATAGAGCGCGAAGGCGAGCCGCCAGGACAGGGGGCCGGCCGCGGGGCGCAATGGCGCTGCGACGAGGCCGCGATCGCGCATAAGCCTATCCGGACCGGCCGGCGACGCTCAGTCCTTCACGGAGGCGCGGGCCGCCAGGGCCTCGAAATCGATGAAATGGCCGGCGCGGTCGCGCTTGGAGGCGAGGTAGCGGACATTCTCGGCGGTCGGGCGGCCGAGCACGCGCGTCTCGCCCACGACGTCCAGCCCGGCGCGGCCGAGCGCCGCGATCTTCTCGGGATTGTTGGTCATCAGGCGCACCTTGGCGATGCCGAGCTGCTTCAGCATCTCGGCCGCGAAATCGAAATGGCGCTGGTCGAGGTCGAAGCCGAGCACCTCGTCGGCGTCGTAGGTGTCGAAGCCCTGCGACTGCAGCCTGTAGGCGCGCATCTTGTTGGCGATGCCGTTGCCGCGCCCTTCCTGGTCCAGATAGAGCAGCACGCCGCCCTCGTTCTCGGCCATCCAGCGGACGGTGTCGCGGAGCTGGTCGCCGCAATCGCATTTCAGGCTGCCGAAGAGATCGCCCGTCAGGCAGGCCGAATGCAGGCGCACCGCGACAGGCTGGGCGACATCGGGCCGGCCGACGACTATCGCCACCTGATCGCGCAGCATCGGGCGGGGGCGGTTCGTTTCGCTTCGGTGCACAGCTTCAATCTCGACGAATATGTCGGGTTGCCGCCGGAGCATCCCTGTTCCTACTGGCACTACATGCGGCACGCGCTGTTCGACCACATCGACCTTCCCCCCGGCGCCGGCCAGTTGCCGCACGGCGACGCAGCCGATGCCGAGGCCGAGGCGCTCCGGTATGAGGCGGCGATTCGCGATGCCGGCGATATCGATCTGCAACTGCTGGGTCTCGGGCTGAACGGCCATATCGGCTTCAACGAGCCGACCTCGAGCCTGGCCTCGCTGACCCGGATCAAGACGCTGACCCGCGAGACCCGCGAGGCCAACAGCCGGTTCTTCCCGGAGGGCGTCGCGCCGCCCCGGCGGGCGATCACCATGGGCATCGCCACGATCATGCGGGCGCGGCACGTCGTGCTGGTGGCCACGGGCGAGGCCAAGGCCAGAGCGG
>JBDHTH010000206.1:0-5686 GCA_039808545.1 Phreatobacteraceae bacterium
GCACGGCACCCGCCAACCTGACCGTCAGCAGCCTGACCGTAGGGCTCCCCCATGAGTGGGCCGCACAGGAACAGCGCTTCCTCGCCGTCTGATCCCGCCCTCAGTCGCTTTCCCCAAGAATCAAACCGCTCAGCGCGTCCAGGCGAACCTGTCTGCCGGCGCGCGATGGCGATGCGGCCGGAAATGGAAAAAGGCCCACCTCAGACCGGGCCAAGAAACCGGCACCGAAACAGCCCGGGAAGGTCTGCAGCGGGTCTCAGCCCAGACATGCGTCTGGCTAACCCGCGGCATTACCGCAGGAATTCCAGAAGCCGCCAAAACCGAAAAAGGTATCATAGTGATGGCTGGGGGACTAGGATTCGAACCTAGATTAACGGAGTCAGAGTCCGCTGTTCTACCGTTGAACTATCCCCCACCATGCCGCCCCGCGGAGCGGCCGGTGGACAGGGGAGCGCCGTCGAGGCGGCCTCCCGAGCCGGTCGCGGCGCTTTTAGAGGGCGGCACGGTCGATTGCAAGGGGGAAGCTCAAGCTCGCGCGTCACCCCGGCGCCGCGATGTCGGATGACCGGATCACGATCGTCTCGCCGTCATCGCCCATGAAGCTGATGACCGCCGCGGCGTCGACCGCGACGGTGCCCCGCCAAGGGCCGTCCCTCTGCACGATCAGCCCGCCCGCGAGCTGGAATTCGACGATCTCGCCGGGCGCGATCGTGATCGCGTGGCGCGCGGGCGTGCTGAAAAGCACGGTGAGGTTTGGCGAATCGGAAAGCGCCGCATAGCGCGACGACGGCGGCGAAAGGGCATCGCGCCCCTGAAAACCGACACGGATGGGCATGCATGACTCCGGCATGGCGCGCTTCGGCGCGGCCAAGCTGTTGCTGAAAGGGGAATAGCGAAAACACCCCGCGCTTTTGCGGCGCGAGTGGTCTTTCGATGTTCCGCGCCGTTCGGCAACGCGGGCCTGGAGCGGCGCCCGCAACCGGGCAGCCTTCGGAGAGAGACCCAGGGTATTGGCGGCGGTCCGGCGCGTCAATCGAGCCCAGCGCATGCCCGCGCTGCGGTGTTCGCGGTCCGAAAATGCCCGCTATCGGCACCCTCGCATTTGACCTCGACCGTGTCTGCCACCAAGGTTGCGCCGAACAACGGGCGCCGGCTGGAGGCCGCAGGATGCGGCAGGCGGCGCAATTCGCAAGGGAGCGGACGGATGGCAAAGGGCGGAGCGAGCGGCAAGAAGGTCGCCGCCAAAAAGAACGAGACAAAGAAGACTGAAACAAAGAAGACCGAGCCGAAGAAGGCCGCGAAGGCGGCCGCCGGCAAGAGCGACAAGGCCAAATCCGCCAAGGCCAAGCCCGCGAAGTCCGCCGCGACCGACGCCAGGCCGGCCGGCCGCTACGCGATCGTCACGGGGGCCGGTTCCGGCGTCGGCAAGGCGACCGCGCTCGCCCTCGTGCGCGACGGCTGGACGGTCGCGCTGGTCGGCCGCCGCAAGGAGCCGCTGGAGGCGGTCGCCAAGGAGGCGGGCGCCGGCAAGGCGATCGCGGTGACGGGCGACGTCGCCGATCCGGCCTCCGTCAAGGCGATCTTCGCGACCGTCAAGAAGGCCTTCGGCCGCCTCGACTTCATCTTCAACAATGCCGGCGTCGGCGCGCCCGCCGTGCCGCTCGAGGATCTCACCTACGAGCAGTGGAAGAACGTCGTCGACATCAACCTGTCGGGCGTCTTCCTGTGCACGCAGGAGGCCTTCAGGATCATGAAGGCGCAGAGCCCGCGCGGCGGCCGCATCGTCAACAACGGCTCGATCTCGGCGCATGTGCCGCGCCCGAACTCCGCGCCCTATACCGCGACCAAGCACGCCGTGACGGGCCTCACCCGCTCGACCTCGCTCGATGGCCGCGCCTACGACATCGCCTGCGGCCAGGTCGATATCGGCAATGCCGCCACCGACATGGCGGCGCGCATGGCCAAGGGCGTGCTGCAGGCGAACGGCCAGATAGCGGTCGAGCCCTTGATGGATGTCGAGGACGTCGCCCGCACGGTCGCGCTGATGGCGTCCATGCCGCTTCAGTCGAACGTCCAGTTCGTCACCGTGATGGCGACCAAGGCGCCCTATATCGGCCGCGGCTGAGCGCGGATCCGAACTTTCAAGAGGCGGCCGCGAGCAATGCATCGCGGTCGCTTTTTTGTTTGCCTCCCCCCGTGGCCTGCCTATTGTGGTTGCATCGCAGAGGATGGGGGGTGCGCGGCCATGCCGGACTTGACGCTTTTCCGCAATCTCGAACTGCTCGATCCGCGCTTCGACGCGCCCCGCGGCGGCTACGAGATCCTCATCGAAGGCGACAAGATCAAGGAAGTCTCCGACAAGCCGATCAAGGCGCGCGGCGCCAACGTGCTCGACTGCAAGAAGAAGGTCGTCACGCCCGGCCTGATCGACGCGCATGTGCATGTGATGCTGAGCGAGGTCTATATCCGCGCGCTCGAAGCCGTGCCGGTCTCGCTGCTGACGGCCCGCGCCGCCGAATTGATGCGCGGCATGCTGAACCGCGGCTTCACCACCGTCCGCGACACGGGCGGCGCCGACTGGGGCGTCAAGGAGGCGGTCGAGAAGGGCCATATTCCGGGCCCGCGCCTGTTCATCGCGGGCCGCGCCATCGGCCCGACCGGCGGGCACAGCGACGCGCGCCGCCGCACCGACACGTTCAAGCCATGCAAATGCTGCGACGGCGTCGCCTTCACGATGGCGCTCGCGGATGGCGTCGACCAGGTCCGCCGCATGGTGCGCGAGGAGCTGCGCCAGGGCGCCGACGCCATCAAGATCATGTGCTCGGGCGGCGTCGCCTCGCCCTACGACCCGCTCGACAGCAAGCAGTTCACGCTCGACGAGATCGGCGCGGCGGTGGAGGAGGCCGAGGCCTTCGGCCGCTACGTGCTGGCCCATGCCTATACGCCCGAGGCCATCACCCGCGCGGTCTCCAAGGGCGTTCGGACCATCGAGCACGGCAACCTGATCGACGACAAGTCGGCGAAGCTGCTCGCCAAGAGCGGCGGCTATCTCGTCGCCAACCTCGTCGCCTATGTGGTGATGAAGGAGCGCGCCGCGCAGTTCGGCATGAACGCCGAGATGCTCGCCAAGAACGACCGGGTGCTGGAGGCGGGCTTCAAGTCGCTGGAGACCTGCAAGAAGGCCGGCGTCAAGGTCGCCTACGGCTCGGACCTTCTCGGCCAGCTCCAGGGCGAGCAGTCGCGCGAGTTCCTGATCCGGGCCGAGGTGCAGAAGCCGATCGAGATCTTCCGCGCCGCCACCACCATCGCGGCCGAGGTGATCCGCATGGAGGGCAAGCTCGGCATCGTTGAGCCCGGCGCCTATGCGGACCTCCTGGTGATCGACGGCAACCCTCTGAAGAATCTCGGGCTGTTCCAGGACCAGGGCGCGCATCTCTCCGCCATCATGCAGGGCGGGCGCTTCCACAAGAACCGTCTGAACTGAGCGGGGCCGGGAGCCATGACGCTGCGCCGCTTCGCCCTCGACGCCGCGGCGATCGGCTCGCTCGGCTTCATCCTGTTGCCGCTGTTCTTCGTGATCTGGCTCGCCTTCTTCCGCGACGAGATCCCGACCTTCCCGCCCTCCGGCTATACGCTCGCCTGGTTCCGGGCGATTGCCGACAACCAGAGCTTCCTGTCGGGGCTGATCACCAGCGTCCAGGTCGCCGTCACCGCGACGCTGCTCGGCCTCGCGCTCGGCGTGCCGGCGGCGCTGGCGATCGCGCGACGCAAATTCACCGGCCAGGCCGCGATCGCCACCTGGCTGCTGCTGCCGCTGGTGGTGCCGGGCGTCGTCCTCGGCACCGCCTCCTATGTCACGCATGTGGAGGCCGAGATCCTGACCTACGGTGCCGGATTGGAGATTCCGATCATCGGCTCGCTGGCGGCGCTGATCGCCGCGCATGTGCTTCTCGTCATTCCCTGGACGGTGCGCCTCGTCACCGCGAGCCTGGCGGGCTCGGACGGCACCATCGAGGAGGCGGCGCAAAATCTTGGCGCCACCCCCTGGGTGACGTTCTGGCGCGTGACGCTGCCCTCCATCCGCCCCGGCATCGTGGCGGGCGCGCTGTTCGGCTTCGTCTCCTCCTTCGGCAATCTGGAGATGAGCCTGTTCCTGGTCGGACCGGGGCGCACCACGCTGCCGATCGCCATCCTGCAATATCTCGAATGGAAGATCGATCCGACGATCGCCGCCGTCTCGGTCCTCCAGATCGCCCTGATCGCGGCGCTGCTGCTGATCACCGACCGCTATGTCAAGCTCGCGAGGGTCGTCTGAATGGCTGAGTTGAAGCTCTCCGGCCTCGCCAAGCATTATGGCGAGGTCGTCGCGGTCCGCGAGGTGTCGATCGACGTCGCCGACGGCGAGTTCCTCGTGCTGCTCGGCCCCTCGGGCTGCGGCAAGACGACGACGCTGCGCATGGTCGCGGGCTTCATCCGCCCGACCAAGGGGCGGATCGACCTCGGCCCGCGCGACATCACCACATTGCCGCCCTGGAAGCGCAATACCGGCCTCGTCTTCCAGTCCTACGCGTTGTTTCCGCATCTGACCGTCGCGCAGAACGTCGCCTTCGGCCTGGAGATGCGCAAGACGCCGCGCGCCGAGATCGAGACGCGCGTCGAGGAGGCGCTGAAGCTCGCCAGGCTCGGCGGCTACGGCGCCCGCCTGCCGCGCGAGATGTCGGGCGGCCAGCAGCAGCGCGTCGCGCTTGCCCGCGCTTTGGCGATCCGCCCCGACGTGCTCCTCCTCGACGAGCCGCTCTCCAATCTCGACGCCAAGCTCCGGACCGAGGTCCGGGTCGAGATCCGCGAGCTCCAGAAGAAGCTCGGCCTCACCACCATGATGGTCACGCATGACCAGGAGGAAGCGCTCACCATGGCGGACCGCCTCGTCGTGATGAGCGACGGCGAGGTGCGCCAGATCGGCACCCAGCGCGACCTCTACGAGCGCCCGGCCGACCGGTTCGTCGCCGGCTTCGTCGGCCGCTCCACGGCCATCGAAGGGCGCATGGAGGGGGCGGGCCGCTTCGTCAGCGACGGCGGCCTCGTCGTCTCGGCCGCGAGCGCCGCGACCGGCCCCGCGACATTGACGCTGCGCCCCGAAAGGCTGAGGCTCGGCGGCGATGCCGACGGTCTCGGCAATGCCTTCAAGGGCAAGGTCGAGTTCGTCTCCTATCTCGGCAGCGCCATCGACGTGCATGTCCGCCTCAACGCGGCCGATCATGTCGTCGCCCAGATCGCCAATCGCGACGGGCTGGCGGAGCCGGTGGTCGGCGACGAGATCGCGGTCGGCTGGCCGGTCGAGGCCGGGCTGATCTTCGAACGCAAGGCCGCGCCCGGGACGGCGCGCGCGTGAATTCTTCGAACAACGAGACAAAGGGAAGAGCCATGACGAAGCCGATCGATACGCACCCCTCCCGCCGCACGCTGCTGACCGGCGCCGCCGCGCTCACGGCCGCCGCGGCCCTGCCGATGCCGGCGATAGCCCAGGCCAACAAGAAGATCGTGGTGGGCACCTGGGGCGGCGACTATGCGCGCCTCCTCAACAAGAACATCGAGGCGCCGCTGCTGGCGCCGAAGGGTTTCGAGGTGGTGCAGGACCAGGCCTCGGACGCGCCGCGCCGCGCCAAGCTGGTCGCCGAGAAGCGCC
>JBDHTH010000207.1:0-5680 GCA_039808545.1 Phreatobacteraceae bacterium
CGGCGACCTCGTAGCCCCAATCCTCGCCGCGCCGGTACCTGCCGCGCTTCAGCAGATAGGTGGCGGTGCCGGCGAGGGCGTCGTCCGGCTTGCCGAAGGGGAAGATCTTGCCGTCGCCGTCGAAATCGACGCCGACATTGAGCCAGACCTCGGGCATCCATTGCGTGTGGCCCATGGCGCCGGCCCAGGAGCCGGTCATCTGCGCCGGATCGGCCCAGCCCTTCTGGACGATCTTCAGCGCGTTGACGAGCTCGGTCTCCCAGTATTTGCGGCGGCGCGCCTCGCCCCAGGCAAGGGCCGCGAGGCACGGGAAGATCGGCCGCATCGCCTTCGGATTGTTCAGCACTTCCCCGAAGGCGGACTCCATGCCCCAGAGGCCGGTCAGCAGGTAGGGATCGACGCCATAGGTCTGCTCGATCCGCTTCAGCAGGCCGCCATATTCGCCGATCCGCTTCTTGCCGACGCCGATGCGCCAGTCGGTGACGCGGCGGTTGAGGTACTGCCAGATCTGCTCCTTGACCTCCGGCTGGGCGTTGATGAGCCTGAAGACCTCGGTATCGGGCGTGACGCCCGCCATCACCCGGTCGTAGACCGCCGGGGAGATGCCCTTGGCGGTGGCGGTCGCCTTGAAGCTCGCGACCCAGGCCGGGAAGGTCAGCGAGGAGACCTGCGCCTGGCCGAGGCCTGGGATGAGCAGGGCGGAGCCGAAGGCCGCGAGGCCGCCGAGCGCCATGCGCCGCGAGGGCGCGAAAGCCCGCGTCTCGAACCCGCCGCCAGCCTCGCTCATGCTTCAACCTCCGTTAACGTCTCGTTGACCATCGCCCGAGACGGTTACCGTGATGTTAAAGCGCGGCGAATTTACGCCGGGCTTTCGGCGGTCTTCGCGGCCTTCGCCTCGGCGCGCATCGCGTAGATGAGGCCGGAGAGCATCAGCGCGGCGCCGAGCATGACGACCGGGTCGATGATCTCGTCATAGATCAGCCAGCCGACGACGGCGATCAGCGGAATGCGCAGGAAATCGATCGGGATGACGACGATCGCGTCGCCCGACTTGAAGGCGTTGGCGAGGCAGACATGGGCGAGGAGGCCGCCGAGCGAGATGCCGAGGATGGCCGGAAGATCGCCCGGCGCGATCATGGAGAGAAGGTCCGTGCGCATGCCGGGCAGGTTCATCGCGAACTGAAAGATATTCATCCAAAGCATGATGGTGAATACGGTTTCGGTTCGCAGAAGCACCTTGGTGAGGACCGAGGTGAGGGCGAAGAGCACCGCCGCGCCGAGCACTAGCAGCGCCGTCGGCTGCAGCGTCTCCAGCCCCGGCCGCATGATCACCAGAATGCCGGCGAAGCCCAGCATGAGGGAGGCGAGCCGCGGTCCGGTGAGCTTCTCGCCGAGAATCGGCACGGCGAACACCGCGACCCAGAACGGCGCCGTGAATTCCAGCGCGAAGACGGTGGCGAGCGGCAGGAGCGTCACGGCGAGCGCCCAGGTGTACTGGCCGCCGAAATGGATGGCGCTGCGCACCAGATGGAGCCCCCAGCGCTTCGGCCGCATGGCGCGGCGGAACGGGGGATGCACGAGCGCGGCGCCGAGCAGGATGGCGATGCCCAGGGCATTGCGCATGCCGATGATCTCGAACAGGTTGAACTTGCCCGCCAGGCTGCGCAGGGCGACGGCGCTGACCGAAAAGGAGGTCAGCGAACCGATCATCCAGAAGACGACCTTGGGCATGTCGGTACGCATGGCGGCCTTTCAGGTGCGCGGGCGGCGGGCAGACGCGCCGGGCGAAACTTGGTAGACGATAGGTCGAGAGGGGGCGGCATGGCGGCTGATTTCGACATCGCGATCATCGGCGGCGGCATCAACGGCGCAGGTATCGCGCGCGATGCGGCGGGGCGCGGCCTCTCGGTGGCGCTGTTCGAGCAGGGCGATCTCGCGCAGGCCACCTCCTCGGCGTCGACCAAGCTCATTCATGGCGGGCTTCGGTACCTCGAACACTATGAGTTCCGGCTGGTGCGCGAGGCGCTGGTGGAGCGGGAGGTGCTGTGGCAGATCGCGCCGCATATTATCCGCCCGCTGCGCTTCGTGCTCCCCCATCACGAGGGGCTCCGCCCTGCGTGGCTGCTGCGGCTCGGCCTGTTCCTCTACGACAACCTCGGCGGCCGCAAGCGCCTGCCGGCCACCAAGATGCTCGACCTCGCGCATGATCCGGCCGGCGCGCCGCTGAAGGGCGGCTTCGCGAAGGGCTTCGAATATTCCGACTGCCGGGTCGACGATGCCCGCCTCGTGGTGCTCAACGCGCGCGACGCGGCCGAGCGCGGCGCGCGCATCCGGACCCGGACCCGCGTCACGGCGGCCAAGCGCGCCGCCGGGCTCTGGCAGATCGACGCCGAGGGCGTCGGCGGGGGCGCTGCGACGCGGCTGACGGCGCGCATCCTCGTCAATGCGGGCGGCCCCTGGGTCGCGGACGTCCTCAACACCGTGGTCAAGCGCGAGACGCCGGCCAGGATCCGCATGGTGCAGGGCTCGCATATCGTCGTGCCGAAGCTGTTCGACCACGACCGCGCCTACATTTTCCAGAACGGCGACGGGCGGATCGTCTTCGCGATCCCCTATGAGCGCGACTTCACGCTGATCGGCACCACCGACACCGATTATCGCGGCGATCCCGGCAAGGTATTTGCGGGCGAGACCGAGGTCGCCTATCTCGTCTCGGCGATCAACGCGTATTTCCGCGTGCCGGTGCGTGCCGAGGACGTGGTGCGGACCTATTCGGGCGTGCGCCCGCTCTACGACGACGGGGCGAGCCGCGCCCAGGAGGCGACCCGCGACTATGTGCTCGAGCTCGACGCGCCGGAGAAGCGCGCGCCGCTGCTCTCGGTGTTCGGCGGCAAGATCACGACCTACCGGCGGCTCGCCGAGGCGGCGCTCGAGATGCTCGGCCCCTATATCGGCGAGGAAGCGAAGGCCAAGGAAGGCTGGACCGGCCGCACGCCGCTGCCCGGCGGCGACTTCTCGATCGAGCGGCTGCCCGAGATGATCCGCGACCTCGTCGCGCGCCATCCCTTCCTCAGCGAGGCGGATGCGACGCGGCTGCTGCGCGCCTATGGCACGCGCGCCGCCCGCGTCCTTGGCCAGGCGAAGACCGCCGCCGATCTCGGACGCGATTTCGGCGCCGGCCTCACCGAAGCCGAGCTCCAGCATCTCGTCCGCGAGGAATGGGCGATGAACGGCGCCGACGTGCTGTGGCGTCGCTCCAAGCTCGGCCTGTGGCTCGATTCCGCCGCGCGGGCTGCGGTCGACGACGCGGTGCGTATGATCGCGTCGGGCGGCGAGCTGAAGGCGGCCTCGAACGGCTGACAAATTCCGATCATTGGGAGATCCGTGATGAATGCTGCTCTCGATCGCGCGTGTCTCGATGCCGCCTGGGAAGCGCTCGAAGCGCATGCGGCGGCCGGCATCGCGCCGCTGCGGACGCTGTTCGCCGAGGATGCGGAGCGCTTCGACCGCTTCGCGCTCAGGCTCGGCGACCTGCTCGTCGACACCTCCAAGAACCGCATCACGGCCGAGACGATGCGGCTGCTGGTCGAGCTGGCGCGTGCCGCCGATGTCGAGGCCAAGCGCGACGCGATGTTCGCGGGCGAGCGCATCAACCGGACCGAGGACCGGGCGGTGCTGCACACGGCGCTGCGCAATCTCGAGGGCCATCCGGTCCTCGTCGACGGCGTCGACGTGATGCCGATGGTGGTCGCCGAGCGCGGCCGCGTCGCGGCTTTCGCCGAGGCGGTGCGCTCGGGCGCGATCGCCGGATCGGGGGGGAAGCCCTTCACGGATGTCGTCAATATCGGGATCGGCGGTTCCGATCTTGGCCCCGCCATGGCGACGCTGGCACTGTCGCCCTATGCGCATCCGCGCATCCGCAGCCATTTCGTCTCCAATGTCGACGCGGCCCATCTCGTCGACACGCTGAAGGGGCTCGACCCGGCGACGACGCTGTTCATCGTCGCGTCCAAGACGTTCACGACGCTGGAGACGATGACCAATGCGCGCTCGGCCCGCGCCTGGCTGGTCGCGGCGCTCGGCGAGGCGGCGGTGCCGGCGCATTTCGCGGCGCTCTCGACCAACGCCAAGGCGGTCGCCGAATTCGGCATCGGCGGCGAGCGGATGTTCCAGTTCTGGGACTGGGTCGGCGGGCGCTATTCGCTATGGTCGGCGATCTCGCTGCCGCTGGTGATCGCGATCGGCGAGGCGCATTTCCTGAAGATGCTGGAGGGCGCCGAGGCGATCGACCGGCATTTCCGCGCCGCGCCGCTTGCAGCCAACATTCCGGTGGTGCTGGCGCTGATCGGGATCTGGTATCGCGACCTGCTGGGCTTTCCGACCCATGCGGTGCTCCCTTATGACCAGCGGCTGGCGCGGCTGCCGGCCTATCTGCAACAGCTCGACATGGAATCGAACGGCAAGCGCGTCGCGCTCGACGGCACGCCGCTGGCGCGGCCGAGCGGGCCGGTCGTCTGGGGCGAGCCGGGCACGAACGGGCAGCACGCCTTCTTCCAGCTCATCCACCAGGGCACCGACGTGGTGCCGGCCGATTTCCTGATCGCGGCCGAGGGGCAGGAGCCCGGCATGGTGCTGCATCACCAGCACCTGATCGCCAATTGCCTGGCGCAGAGCGAGGCCTTGATGCGGGGGCGCACGGACGCGGAGGCCGAGGCACAGCTCGAAAAGGCCGGCATGGCGGAGGGGGCCGCGAAGGCGCTAGCGCCGCACAAGACGTTTCCGGGCAACCGCCCCTCGACGACGATCGCCTATCGCCAGCTCGATCCCTACACGCTCGGCCGCATCCTGGCGCTCTACGAGCACAAGGTGTTCGTGCAGGCCGCCATCTGGGGCATCAACGCCTTCGACCAGTGGGGGGTGGAGCTCGGCAAGGAGCTGGCGGGCCGGCTGTTCCCGGTCGTGTCGGGCGCGAAGCCGGCCGACGGGCTCGACGCCTCGACGCGCGGCCTCGTGGCCCATCTCGCGGCGCTGCGTGGCTAGGGCGGTCGACCCGCCCTTAGCGCCTTAGCAGCGCGTGCCCGTCCAGACGCGGGCGCGTCCGCGGGAATCGTACCAATGTCCCTTGAAGGACTTGAAGCCGCGGGTGAAGGTGAAGATCGCGCGGTCGCTGCCGAAGCGGTCCTTCCACAGGAAGCGCCGGGTCAGGCCGCGGCTGCGCAGCATTTCCTGGATCGTTCCCTTTTCGAGAACGCCCTGCTCGGGGAATTCGTAAGTGCCGACGATACGGCGGTCGGCATCGATCTCCAGGGTGGTCACCACGTCGACGATCTTGCCGCCCGACCACATCCGACCGCAGAAGCGGCCGTCGGTTTCGGCCGCATTGGCGGCGGGCGCGTAAAGGACAAGCGCAAGAAAAGCGAAAGCAAGATAGCGAATGATCCGCATGAATATCCCCGTTTCGAGTCAATACTTGAGCGCGCCGGCCCGCTGATCGATTCAAACGGAAGACGGCGCGGTTTCAGGGATCCGGCGCCATAACACAGCCGCCGCTCCCCGGCTTTGGTCGCGCGGGGAGGGGGATCGGTTCAATCTTCGGTCGCGCCGATCCTGGTCGCGCCAAGCTTCAGACTATTTCTAGAGGGCTGCGGCCGGCTCAGACGATCTTGAGCCGGATCGCGCC
>JBDHTH010000208.1:0-5675 GCA_039808545.1 Phreatobacteraceae bacterium
CGAGTCGCGGCGAGATCGGCCGGGCGCGGCTGCGCGCCGTCGGCCTCGGCTATCTGCGCTTCGCGCGCGGCGAGACGGGGCTTTTCCTCACGGCCTTTTCGGGCGCCCGCCATGTCGGCGAGCGCGATACGAACCCCGAGCGGGCCGGGCCGGGCGGCCTCAACCCGTTCGAATTGCTGAGCGCCGCGCTCGACGAGATGCAGGCGGGCGGCGCGCTGGCCGCGGAGCACCGGCCGAATGCCGAATACCTCGCCTGGTCGAGCGTGCATGGCCTCGCAATGCTGGCGATAGACGGACCGCTGGCGCGCCTGACGGAAGAGCAGTTCGGCGCCCTCGGCCAGGCGCTCGTCGAGATGGTCGAGCGCGGCCTGCGCTGAGACGGCGCCCGGTCTCTCGCCGGGGCGCTGCCTCAGCGGCAGCGGACGGGACCCGGCGCGAGCCGGAAGGGGCGGGCGCCAGGCATCGCCTGCGGCAGGCCGGTGATTGCGACCTCGAGCCGGCAGCGGCCGGCCGTGACGCGATAGCGATCGACGCCGAGCGCCTCGATCCGGTCGATCGGGCGCTCCTTCAGGGCCGCCGCGATCTCGGCGCTCTCCAGGATCGCCTTCATCTCGGCCGCGCGCTGCCAGTTGGGCGCGAGCGCCGCGCCTGTGGGCGCCACCGCCGCAAGGAGCGTCGCGAAGGCCAGCAAGGCCGGCGGCTTTATCCCCGATATCGGTCCCATTGCGTTCCTTCCCCGTTCCACGCCGCTCAGCCCGTCGCGATCGCCTGAAGGAAGGCGTCGCCATAGAGCTTCATCTTGCGCTCGCCGACGCCCTGGATCGCCAGCATGGCGGCCGGGGTGGCGGGCTGCTTCTCGGCCATTTCGAGCAGGGTGCGGTCCGCGAAGATCATGTAGGCGGGCAGCCCCGCCTCGCTGGCGAGTTCCCGCCTCAGCGCCCGCAGCCGCTCGAACAGCCCGGCATTCGCGCCCGCCAGCGCCGCCGGCCGCGCGGTGCGCTTTTCCTTGCGGGGCACGCGCACCGGCGCGGCGCGCAGGGCGATCGTCTCGCGGCCGAACAGGATCGCCTCGCCGCGTTCGGTCAGGCGGAAGCCGCCATGCTCGGTGCTCGCCTCCTCGAGCGCGCCGGCCGCGAAGAGCTGCCGCGCCATGGTCTGCCAGGCCGATTTCGGCTTGTCCGCGCCGACCCCGAAGGTCTTCAGCCGGTCATGCCCGAGCCGCTCGATCGCCGGATTGGCCTGCCCGACCAGGATGTCGGCGAGATGGGCGGCGCCGAAGCGCTGGCCGGTACGCATCACGGCCGAAAGCAGCTTCTGCGCGTCGATGGTCGCGTCATAGGTCGCGCTGCCGTCGCGGCAGAGGTCGCAATGCCCGCACGGCCCGCTCTCCTCGCCGAAATAGGCGAGCAGCGCCTGCCGCCGGCAGGTCGCCGCCTCCGCGAGGCCGATCATCGCGGCGAGCTTCCGGTGCTCGACGCGCCGGCGCGTATCGTCGATCGGCTTCTCGTCGATCTGCCGGCGCCTGAGCGCCATGTCGTCGAGCCCATAGAGGGTGAGCGTGTCGGCCGGCAGGCCGTCGCGGCCGGCGCGGCCGATCTCCTGGTAATAGGCCTCGATGCCGGCCGGCATGTCGGCATGCAGCACGAAGCGCACATCCGGCTTGTTGATGCCCATGCCGAACGCGACGGTTGCGACCATCACGACGTCGTCCTCGCGCAGGAACACATCCTGGTTGCGGCCGCGCGCGCCCGCATCCATGCCGGCATGGTAGGGCAGCGCCTTGCGGCCGCGCTCCGCGATGAAGCGCGCCAGCGTCTCGGTCTTCTCGCGCGAGGAGGCGTAGACGATGCCGCTGCCGCTCGGGTGGGCGTCGAGGAAATCGGCGATCTGCTGGCGCGGCTTGTCCTTCGCCGCGAAGGCCAGGTCGAGATTGGGCCGGTCGAAGGAATGCACCACGACATGCGGCGGCCTGGCGAAGAGCTGCGCCGCGATGTCGGCGCGCGTCGCCGCGTCCGCCGTAGCGGTCAGCGCCAGCACCGGCACGCCGCCGAGCGCATCGCGCACCCCGGCGAGCTGGCGGTATTCGGGGCGGAAGTCATGCCCCCACTGCGACACGCAATGCGCTTCGTCGATGGCGAGGCGCTTGACCTGCGCGCCGCTCAATCGCTCGATCAGCCCGTCGCCGACCAGCCGCTCCGGCGCCACGAACAGCAGCTTCAGCGTGCCGTCCTCCAGCCCCGACAAGGCGAAGCGCGTCTCTGCCGGCGTATTGCCGGAATTGAGCGTCCCGGCCGCCACCCCGGCCTGCCGCATCTGCCCGACCTGGTCGCGCATCAGGGCGATCAGCGGCGAGACGACCACCGTCAGCCCGTCCTCGACGATCGCCGGGAGCTGGTAGCACATCGACTTGCCGGAGCCCGTCGGCATCACGGCGAGCACATCCTCGCCGGCCAGCACCGCCGCGACGATCTCGGCCTGGCCGGGCCGGAAATCGTCGTAGCCGAAGACGGTCTTGAGGGCAGCGCGGGCGGCGGTCAGCGGCACGATCGACAGTGCTCAGGACCAGGCGCAATCAAGCCCATCGGCCACGCCTTCATAGAGGCCCGGCCCCTTGACGACGGCGTTTCGCCCGCCGATCGGCGTGATCGTCCACTTCTGCTTCTTCGGGCCGACGAGAACGGCGGTATTGCCGACTTTGCTGAGTTTGACGCCTTTGACGGTGTAGCTGTCGCTCGCGACACTATAGCCGAACGTTCCATTGTGGAAATAAATCGCGTAATTGCTCAAGGTAAGAGAATCGAATTTCGTCGGGATGCGCCCCGATGTGGTATTTATCGCTTTCTCAAAACAGTAGAAATTCCCTGCCTTGGGCGCCTGCGCGAGTGCCGATGCGCCTGTGACGGGCCACAGCAACAGCGAAATCACGGCAATCCGGTTCAGCATCGGCGTCCTCTTGTTTCGGCCGCGCCATCGGCGCGGGTCACGCGGTATCAAGCCCTCGGCTCCTCGGGCCGGTGCACGAAGGTCACCAGCGCGAAGCTGATGATCATCAGCAGATACCACGAGCCGAGCTTGCCGAGCGAGACGATTTGGAAGCCCGGCCGCTGCCCCGGATAGACCCAGGTCGCCGACAGCGTCCCGACATTCTCGGCCACCCAGATGAACAGCGCGACGAGCAGGAAGCCGACGAGCAGCGGCATCCAGCGCGCCTGCCGGTCCGGCGTGAAATAGACACGGGTGCGCGCGAACATCAGCACCGTGACGGCGAACAGCAGGTAGCGGAAATCATAGATGTAGTGATGCGCGAAGAAATTGGCGTAGATCGCGATCGTTAGCCCGACCAGCGCGGCGCGCGGCGGGAAATCGGAGTAGCGCAGGTCCAGCACCCGCGTGGCGCGCGCGATGTAGCTGCCGACGCAGGCATACATGAAGCCCGTGAACAGCGGCACGCCGCCGATCTTCAAGAGTCCCGGCTCCGGATAGGCCCAGGAGCCGACATGCGTCTTGAAGATCTCCATGACGGTGCCGACGACGTGGAAGAGGCCGATGACCTTCGCCTCCTCCCAGGTCTCCAGCTTCAGCGCCAGGAACGCGGCCTGCACCGCGACCGCGAAGAGCACGAGCGCGTCATAGCGCGCCACCGGCCAGTCGGGCCGCCAAAGGAGCTTGGACGCGATGATGGCGCCGAGCATCAGGGCGGCGAACAGCGAGGCCCAGCCCTGCTTGAGGCCGAACATCACGAATTCGGCGAGCGGGGCCGGCAGGAGGCCGCGCGCGAAGGCGCCGAGCCGCTGCTCGAGAGGCGTCGTGCCGTCGGGGCGCAAGGTCGGCGGGTGCGGGGCGTGCATGGGAGAGCGCTCGATTCGCGGGACGGGCGGGAGGCGCCGATCCTGCCGCCGATCGCGGCATTATTGCGGGCTTTCGAGGGCCGGAATCATTCCTCCGGCGCGGCGGCGGCCGGCAGGCGGGCGCGCAGCGGCAGCTCCTCCATGCGGATCAGGAAGATGAGCGCCAGCAAGAAGCCGAGGCCGGCGGCCGCGAACACGTAGCGGAACAGCACCACCATCGTCTCGCGGTCGACATTGCCGAGCTTCAGCGCTTCCGGCGACAGGGCAGCGCCCTGGCCGCCGCTGAGGCCGCCGAGCACGATCGCGCCGAGCGCCGCGACGATCAGCGCCCCGCCGATCTGGCGGAAGAAATTGGCGATGCCGGTCGCGGTGCCGAGCTGATGCGGCTGCACCGCGTTCTGAATCGAGATCGTCACGATCGGCAAGAGCGTGCCGAGGCCGAGGCTGATCATCGCCAGGATGGCGGCGAACAGGGGAAGCGGCAGCCGCCCCGAATAGATCGAGAGGATGGCGGTGCCGACGACCGCGACGCAGAGCCCGATCATCGGCGCGCGCTTGTAATGCGTCACGCGGGCGATGATCCGGGCCGAGAAGCTGGCGCCGAGCACGGTGGCGCAGGTCAGCGGCAGCAGGCCGAGGCCGGAGCGCGAGGCGCTGAACCCCGCCACCGTCTCGAAATACAGCGGCAGGTAGATCGTCAGCCCGATGAAGGTGCCGACGCCGAAGCCGCCCGCGAT
The DNA here is from genome assembly GCA_039808545.1 of Phreatobacteraceae bacterium. Lineage (GTDB taxonomy): Bacteria > Pseudomonadota > Alphaproteobacteria > Rhizobiales > JBDHTH01 > JBDHTH01. The sequence goes on from JBDHTH010000208.1 coordinate 4,586, forward strand.
CGTCCCGGCCCGCACCACCGGATTGGCGAGCACGTCGAGCGGGATCAGCGGCTCCTCGGCGGTCCTGAGGCGCCAGGTGAACAGCGCCCACAGGACGAGCGCCGCCGCGACGAGGCCGAGCACCTGCGGCGAGGTCCAGGGGTAGTAGACGCCGCCCCAGGAGAGCGCCAGCAGCAGCATCATCGTGCCGCTGGTCATCAGCAGCGCGCCGAGGAAGTCGAGCTTGTGCCGGCGCTCGTAGCGCGGCAGCCGCTTCAGGGCCGAGTTGGTCATGGCGAGCGCCGCGAGGCCGAGCGGCAGGTTGATCCAGAAGATCACCGACCAGTGGAGTTGCTCCGCGATGACGCCGCCGAGCACCGGCCCGAGCAGCGAGGCGGCGAAGAACATGCTGGCGATGTAGACCTGGTAGCGGCCGCGCTCGCGCGGCGGCACCATGTCGCCGACCACGGTCTGCACCAGCGCGATCAGCCCGCCGCCGCCGAGCCCCTGCACGAAGCGGCCGGCGATCAGCAGCCAGATGGTCGGCGCGGCCGCGCAGGCGATCGAGCCGAGGATGAAGATCGTCAGGCCGAGTAGCAGCGCCACGCGCCGTCCATGGATGTCGGCGAGCTTGCCGTAGAGCGGCGTCACGGCCGTGGAGGCGAGGAGATAGGCGGTCACCACCCAGGGCAGATGCGAGACGTCGTTCAGCTCGCGCCCGATGGTCGGCATCGCGGTCGCGACGATCGTCTGGTCGAGCGCCGCCAGGAACAGCGCCAGCATGATGCCGATCAGGATGGTGCGGATATCCGCGTGGCTGAGCGGCGGCGGCGCCTGCTCGGCGCCGGAAGGGATCGTCATGAGGTGCTGCCTGCGGTACGCGCGAAAGCGCGCAACCTAGGGGATCGCCGCCGGCCCCGCCATCGAGCGCCGCGCAGGGGCGCCCTGTGCGGATCGGGGCGCTGGGGGTTGGGAGGCCGGTGGCGCGTTCGACCCCTTTTCGTCATGGCCCGGATAAACCGGGCCATGACGAGAAATGGGAGAAAGAACGTCCTCTCGCGTCAGCGCGGCGCCATGATCCCAAAGTCGTCGCTTGTCGACGGCGTCGCGC
>JBDHTH010000209.1:0-5653 GCA_039808545.1 Phreatobacteraceae bacterium
CGTCCTCGCCGATCAGCCGGGAATGGGTGAGCGCGACGAGCGGCGGCATGGCCTTCGGTCCGCCGGGCCGGTTGGCCCATTCGGGATCGCGGTTGAGGGCCGCCGCGATCGTCTCCTCGTCGCCGACCGCGCAGGCGAGCCAGGGATCGCCGGCCAGAAGCGCGGGCTCGGCGCGCCAGGCCTCCAGCGCGCGGCGGCGGTCGCGGGCGTTGCCGTCATAGGCCCAGCCCGCCCAGCGCGCCTGCCGCGCCCGGCGGTCGGCGCGCTGCCATTCGACGCGGCGCTTCAGCTCGGTCCAGGAGGGGAGGCCGCGTTCGCGGGCAACGACCGACTGGGCATCGTGCAGCCGCAGCGCTTCCGCCGCAGCTGCGCCGGGCCGGCGTCCGTGCAAGGCGGGGACTGCCGCGGCGAAGCGCTGGAGGGCGGCCGCGTCGCCGGCATGGGCCGCGCGCAGGAGCTGCTTGGCCTCGTCCTTCAGGCGCGACAGGTCGGGATTGGGGGGAAGGGTCATGGTGCCTCCTCGTGCATCATGCCGATGACCCGCAATCCGGCTGCACAGGGGCAGGCTTCGCGATTCGTCTGGAAGGCCGAGGGGCTTGAAGCCCTGTCCGCGGGTCCGGAGGCGGCTCGGAACGCCCGGACGGCATGCTAGCGGGGGCCGGCGCGGCCAGCAAGAGCGTCGCGGAGAGCCGCCGCGCCGCCTTGCCATCTCGGGCCGGAGGCGCCATATAGGACGCGGGAGGTTGGCGGTGGACGGATCACTCGCCAACCGGGTCAGGACCGGAAGGTAGCAGCCCTAACGAGCCCCGATTCGGGTCGCTCGTCCAACCTCCCGCCTTCTTTCCAGCGCCTGTCGATACAGGTTCCAGTCACGGGTGAGGCGCGGCGCATGCGGCGCGCGACCCGGTCGCATGAGGGATTGCGGAACCGGATGGAAGACAGGACCCTCGACGCTTCCGAAGGCGCTACCGGCGGCATGCATGCGGCGCTCGATCTCGGTGCGCCCGCGGCCAAGGCCGAGGCGGGCTATCGCGTTCTCGCCCGCAAATACCGCCCCGCCACCTTCGACGACCTGATCGGCCAGGACGCGATGGTGCGCACCCTCTCGAACGCCTTCGAGACGGGCCGCATCGCGCAGGCCTATATGCTGACCGGCGTGCGCGGCGTCGGCAAGACGACCACGGCGCGCATCGTTGCGCGGGCGCTCAACTACGAGACCGCCGACGGCGCCGCCAAGCCGACCATCCACATGCCGGGCCTCGGCGTGCATTGCCAGGCGATCATGGAGAGCCGGCATGTCGACGTGGTCGAGATGGACGCGGCTTCCCATACCGGCATCAACGACATCCGCGAGATCATCGACGGGGTGCGCTACCGGCCCGTTTCGGCGCGTTACAAGGTCTACATCATCGACGAGGTGCACATGCTCTCGACGCAGGCCTTCAACGGCCTGCTGAAGACGCTCGAGGAGCCGCCCGAGCATGTGAAGTTCATCTTCGCCACCACCGAGATCCGCAAGGTGCCGGTGACGGTGCTGTCGCGCTGCCAGCGCTTCGACCTCCGGCGCGTCGACGCGGCGCTGCTGGTGCAGCATCTCGGGGCGATCGCCGCGAAGGAGAGCGTCTCGGCCGATCCGGAGGCGCTGGCGCTGATCGCTCGGGCCGCCGAGGGCTCGGTGCGCGATTCCCTGTCGCTGTTCGACCAGGCGATCGCGCATGCCTCCGGCGCCGTCTCGGCCGAGACGGTGCGCGGCATGCTCGGCCTCGCGGACCGGGCGCGGGTGATCGACCTGTTCGAGCATCTGATGCGCGGCAGGATGCCGGACGCCTTCGCAGGGCTGCGCGACCTCTACGACGCCGGCGCCGAGCCCTCGGTGGTGCTCGCCGAGCTCGCCGAGTTCTGCCATCTCGTCACCCGCGTGAAGGTCGCCGCCGAGAGCGCGAAGGACCCGGCGCTGACCGAGACCGAGAGGAAGCGCGCGCCGGACTTCGCGGCCGGCCTGTCGATGCGCGTGCTCTCGCGCTGCTGGCAGATGCTGCTGAAGGGCATCGCCGAGGTGCAGAACGCGCCGCGGCCGATCGACGCGGCCGAGATGGTGCTGGTGCGCATCGCCCATGCGGCCGACCTGCCGACCCCGGACGAGGCGCTCCGGGCGCTGCGCGATGCGCCCGAGGGCATATCGGGCAGTCCGGGCGATGTTTCGGGCGGGGGCGATGGGCCGCGCGCCATGCGGGTGGCGGCGGGGGGCGCGACCGCGACGCTCGTCTCGGCGACCAGCGCGCCGCGCGCCGCGCGGCCGGCCGCCGAGCCGGTGCCGGGCATCACGCTCGCGAGCCTCGCGGATGTTTCGGCGCTGGCGGCCGAGAAGCGCGACCTGGTGCTGCGCGCCGCGATCGAGCGCGACCTCAGGCTCGTCGCCTTCGAGGAGGGGCATATCGCGGTCTCGCTGGCCGAGGGCGCCTCGCCGGGCCTTGCGGGCGAGCTAGGCCGCAGGCTGACCGAATGGACCGGGCGGCGCTGGATCGTCTCGCTCTCCAAGGAGCGCGGCCAGCCGAGCCTGCGCGAGGTGAGCCAGAGCCGCCAGCAGGCGGCCGAGCAGGGCATTCGCGGCGATCCGCTGGTGCAGACGGTGCTGTCGAAGTTCCCGGGCGCGCAGATCCTGGAGGTCCGGCTCGCGGCCGATGCGCCGGCGCCCGAAATGCCGATCGCCCAGGACACGAGCGAAGACGACGACGAGATTTGAGGGTCAGAATGATGCGCGACATGATGGGAATGATGAAGCAGGCGCAGCAGCTCCAGCAGAAGATGCAGGAGCTGCAGGCCGAGCTCGACGCGACCGAGGTGGAGGGCGCCTCGGGCGGCGGGCTCGTCAAGCTCAGGATGACCGCGAAGGGCGACATGCGCGGGCTTGCGATCGATCCCTCGCTGATGGTCGCGGAGGAGCGCGAGATCCTGGAGGATCTCGTCGTGGCGGCGCATGCGGATGCGCGCTCCAAGGCCGAGCGGATGATGGCCGAGAAGATGCAGGCGCTGACCGGCGGCCTGCCGCTGCCGCCCGGCCTCAAGCTGTTCTGAGCGATCCATGGCGGGGGCGGTTGCCGGACCCGAGATCGAGCGGCTGATCCAGCTTCTCGCCAAGCTGCCGGGGCTCGGGCCGCGCTCGGCCCGGCGCGCCGTGCTGCATCTCGTCAAGAAGCGCGAGCAGCTCCTGCAGCCGCTGGCGGCGGCGCTCGGCACGGTCATCGACCGCATCCGGGTGTGCCGGACCTGCGGCAATATCGACACCTCCGACCCCTGCACGGTCTGCGCCGATCCGCGCCGCGATCCGACCATCCTGGTGGTGGTGGAGGATGTCGCGGATCTCTGGGCGCTGGAGCGCTCCGGCGCCGTCCGGGCGCGCTATCATGTGCTCGGCGGCACGCTGTCGGCGATCGACGGGGTCGGGCCGGATGATCTGTCGATCGGCGGCCTCGTGGAGCGGTTGGCGAGCGGGGAGGTGCGCGAGGTGATCCTGGCGCTCAACGCGACGGTCGACGGCCAGACGACCGCCCATTACATCACCGACACGATCGCGCAGCGCGGCGTGAAGGTCTCGCGCCTCGCGCAAGGCGTGCCGATCGGCGGCGAGCTCGACTATCTCGACGACGGCACGCTCGCCGAGGCGATCCGCTCGCGCACCCCGTTCTGACCCTCCGCGTCAGCCGATCAGCACCGGCTGGCCGCAGCGCACGCCCGTCACCCAGGCGTCGGCCGAGCCGAGCCGGATGCCGAGCGTCGACAAGACGGCCCGCAACAGCTGATCCAGCACCGTGGTCGCGCCCGAGAGGATGCCGGCGACGAGCTGCGTCAATCCCGGCGGCACGAGCAGCGGCAGGCCGATCACCGTGACGCCGAGCTGGAGGTCGCGCAGGAGCCGCGTCACCAGCGAGGTGGTGAAATCGGTGGTCGAGACGGTACGCGGGGTCTTGTTGCGGATGTCGGTCATGCCGAAGGTGACGGGCCGCTCCGACATGTTGGTGATCGCGACATGCGCCCGCGCCGTGACGTTGGCGATGCCGATGAGCGATACGAGCGTGGCGGCAGGCGGGTTCGGCCGCACGCTCATGTTGCGGAACTCGGCCATCGAGACGTCGCCGATCCAGGCATCGACGATCGCCGGCGTGACGCCCAGCGTCACGGTCGTCGCGGATGGGTTGAAGGCCGGGCAGGTGATCGCCGAGACGCGGGCGGTCGCGGCCGCGACCTCGACATAGAGCGGCAGCGTGACCACCGACACGGCGCCGGTGCCGAGGAGGCGGACGGTCAGCAGCAGCCGCGTCTGCGCGGTGTGGACCGAGGCGCCCTCCGGGCCGACCGAAACCATCGGGCTGTTCACGGGGCGCTCGCCGATGGCGAGGCGGAGGCGGGCATCGATCACGCCCGGCAGGCTGATCGGCACGGTGACGTCGACGATCCGGTCGCCATTGGCGAGCTGGGCCAGCGCCGAGACGATGCCCAGCGCCTCGACCGAGGCGGTGATCGGCGGGACCTCGCCGACCTTCAGGGACTTGTAGGGGCCGACCGAGATGAGGCGGTTGAGGATCACCGAGGGCGTGCCGCTTCCCATCTGGCGGCTCAGGAGGCGCAGCGCCGAGGCGGCCGGGCCGACCGCCGCGTCCGCGAGCGCGCCGAGCACGTCGCCGCTCTTCACGGTCGCGCCGAGGAGGTCCTCATAAGTTCCGGCCGTGAGCTGCGTGCGGGCCGCGAGCGCCTGCGAGAAGCTGAACAGATCGATATGCGCGCCGACGAGCGCATTGTAGTCCATGACCGACAGCGAGATCGTCGTGCCGAGCATGCTGCCGAGAATCGCGTTGAGGACGCCGCCATCCAGCGACAGAAGGCGCGAGCCGAGCGCGAAGGCGGCGGTGTTCTGCGAGGTGGCGGTCGCGACGGCGCGAATGCGGACCGTATCGAGATCGGCACTGGAGTCCGGCCCCGCGGCGAGGGCGAGCACCGGCGCGAAGATCGTGCGCCGCTGCTCCACGACGCTCAGCCGGACCGCGTTCGCGGCGACGGGCGGCGCGGTCCGGAAACGCTGGTCCGGCGCTTCGCCGCGCAGTGGCTGATAGATGCCGTAGTCGAGCCCGACCAGCACCGCCGCGTCGAAGCCGTTCGCCGCGAGGGTCGCGATCGCGGCGCGGCGCGCATTGGGGACATCGGCGGCGGCGGCGAGCGCTGCGAGATCGACGGCCGTCTGCAGCGCGCGCTTGCGGTAGTAGAGGCTGCCGCCATCCACGGCGAGGGCCGCGAAGCCGAAGATCATGACGATCGAGAAGGCAGAGGTGACCGTGACGGATCCCTGGCGGGCGCGGAAGAAGCGGCGCAGGGCGCCGATCGCTTTCGAAAGGCGTGGCGCAATCCGCATCAGTAGCCACCCCGCTGGATGGTGGCGCTGCGCACGATCGTGCGACCTGGCAGCGGTACGAAGCCCGGCAGGCTGTAGATGACCGAGTGGGAATTGTCGTAGGTCAGCGTGACGCGGAACGTGGACCCTTGCGTCCTCGCGTCGATGGCGAGCTGGTTCGCCCCGATGAACGGGTAATAGGCGATGTTCTGGTTGATATAGCTGCGGGCCAGCGCATCCCGTTCGGCGTCATCCAGACCCGCAACGGCA
>JBDHTH010000210.1:0-5648 GCA_039808545.1 Phreatobacteraceae bacterium
GGCGTCTTCTTCTTCTCGGTCGGCGCCAGCATCGATCTCGGCGCGATCTTCGCCGAGCCGCTGGTCTATATCGGCGCCGCGGCGGCGCTCGTCGTCGTGAAGGCCTGCGTGATCCTCGGCGTCGGACGGCTGTTTCGGATCGCCCGCCGGCCGGTGCTGGAGACCGCGCTGCTGCTCGGGCCGGGCGGCGAGTTCGCCTTCGTGGTCGCCGGCGTCTCGCTCGCGGCCGGCATCGTCGACGCCCGGATGGGCCAGATCGCCGTGACGGCCGCCTCCCTGTCGATGGCCGCCATCCCGCTGCTCGACAGGCTGGCGCGCTGGGGCACCGCGAAGCTGACGCCGCCCGATCAGGCGGCGCCCGAGGAGCCGCCGCCGCAGGAGGATACGCCGCGCGTCCTCGTGGTCGGCTACGGGCGCGTCGGCCGGCTGGTCGGCGACATGCTGAAGGAGCACCAGATCCCGTATCTGTCGGTCGACGGCGACGCCAAGATCGTCAGCGAGGCGCGCAAGGCCGGCCGCCCGGTCTATTTCGGCGATGCCAGCCATATCGAGTACCTCAGGCTCTGCGACATCGCGCATGCGCCCGCCGTGGTCGTCACGATGGACAACCCGAAGGCGGTCGACGCGGTCGTCGGCGCGATCCGCGCCGAGCGGCCCGAGGTCGTCATCGTCGCCCGCGCCCGCGACGAGCGCCACGCCCGCCATCTCTACGAGATCGGCGTCTCGGAGGCGGTGCCCGAGACCATCGAGGCGAGCCTCCAGCTCTCCGAGGCGACGCTGATCGGCCTCGGCATCCCGATCGGCCGCGTGCTCGCCTCCGTCCACCAGCATCGCGATGATTTCCGCGCCCAGTTCCAGCGCATCGAGCGCTCCGAGCGCGTCGGCGCGGCCCGCAACCGCTATCTGGAGCGACTGCGCGCGGGCAAGAAAACCTGACCTTTCGCTCCCGTCTCGGACGAAGGTCTATGGCGCGGCGCGCGCTGTCGCCTTGCCGGCACGGACACGGCGAGCTAAGTCCTCAGGCATGCTCGATCATCTGAAAGCCAACAACCGCAACTGGGCGAAGCGGATGATCTCCGTGGACCCCGGCTTCTTCCGGCGCCTCGAGGATCAGCAGGCGCCGCAATATCTGTGGATCGGCTGCTCGGACAGCCGCGTGCCCTCCAACCAGATCGTGGATCTCCAGCCCGGCGAGGTCTTCGTCCACCGCAACGTCGCCAATCTCGCGCCGCCGCAGGACGCGAACTACCTCTCGGTGCTGCAATTCGCGGTGGATGTGCTGAAGGTGAAGCACATCATGGTGGTCGGCCATTACGGCTGCGGCGGCATCAAGGCGGCGATCGACGGCCAGCGCCGCGGCCTCGTCGACCATTGGCTGCACCCGATCCGCGAGATGTACGAGCAGCACCGCGCCGCGCTCGACGCGATCACCGACGAGAAGGAGCGGCTCGACCGGCTCTGCGAGCTGAACGTCATGCGGCAGGTGCGCAACGTCGCCTCCGACGTGTTCGTGCAGGATGCCTGGGCGCGCGGCCAGCAGCTTTCGGTGCATGGCTGGGTCTATTCGCTGTCGAACGGCCTCGTGAACGACCTCGGCGTCACGGTCGCGTCGCGCGAGGAATATGCCGCTCAGGGCCCGATCAAGCTGCTGACCTCGAAGCCGTAGGCGATCTCGACGAGGCTTTGGCCCGCGAAGACGACCGGCTTCTCATGTCCGGTCGGTACGCCGCCGAGCGCCGCGTAGAAGGCGCGCGCGGCCGCGTTCCGGTCAAGGACCCAGAGGCTGGCGGCCGCGATGCCGCGGGCCGCGAAGCCGCGCGCGGCCTCGGCCATCAGCGCCCGGCCTGTTCCTATGCGCTGTGCGCACCGCAGCAGATAGATCGCCTCGATCTCGCCCGGATAACGGGCCGCGAGCGGCACGTGGCGCTGTCGGCCATAGGAGATGAAGCCGACCGGTTCTCCGCCGGCCTCGGCGAGGATCACCGCCGTCTTGTCGGGACCGGCCGCCGCGAGGATGCCCCGCCAGCCGGCCGCGCGGCCGTCCGCCGAGAGGCCGTCGAGCACCGCCTGCGGGAGGATCCCCGCATAGCTCTCGCGCCAGCACGCCACGTGCAGCGCGCCGAGGGCCGCGCGGTCCGCGCTCGTCGCTGGTCGCAGATGCGCCCTGTTTCGGGCGGCTTCGAAGGCGAGCACCGTCCAGCCGATGTCGGCCCGGCCCAGCGTGTCGGCGCGCCGCCCCCGATGCAGGATGCGGAGCCCGCTGCCGGCCGCGAGACGGATCGTCTCGTCGGCGCCGACCTCGAACATGCGCCGGCCCGGCGGCACCGGCCCGTGGCGCAGCGTCATCACGATGCGGCCGCCCGGCGCGAGGAGCGCCGCCAGCCGGGGCATGGCGGCGGCGCGCTCGGCGGCGTCGAGATGCATCCACACGGCCGTCAGCAGGATCAGGTCGAAGCGTGTACCGCGCGCCGTGAGGACCGGCAGGTCCGGCAATCCGTCGTCGGTCCAGTCGATCGCCGCGCCGGCATGCAGGCGCTGGCCCTCGGCCCGGAGCGCGGCGGTCGGCTCGGCGGCGCTCACCCGGTAGCCGCATCGCGCCAGCGCCGCCGCGTCGCGCCCGGACCCCGCGCCGATATCGAGCACCCGCGCGGGCGGCGCCGGAAAGAGATGCATCACGTCGCGATGCGTATCCTCGAAACGGATGCTTTCGTATTGCGCTGCCAGCGTCTTGGCGTCGCTCGCGTAGCCGTCGGTCGATCGCCTGCCGTTCAACGCTTCACTCCGTCTCCTTGGCTGGGAGATTGTAGGCCTCCCATTGCCGGCGCGGTATCGCCTCGCCGAGCTGGAACGCGAAGCCGACCACGCCGCGACGGGCGGCATCGAGATCGCAGCGGAACGCGAAGGCGCGCCAGCGCCGCGCGATCCGGATGGCGGCGCCGTCCGCGACGACCGCGTCGCCCTCCTGCCGCGGCTCGGCCCGCGCATGCGCCACGACCAGGTCGGGCGAAAGATCGGCCCGCCAGGCATGGACCTGCGCGATCGCCTCGATGTTGCAGAGCTGGGTCATCCGCTCCTCGTCGGCGAGCGTGGGCAGCGTGGCGCGGATCTTCGCGTTGCGTGGCGCCGCGAGGATCGCGGCCGACAGCATGCGCTCGCCCCGGATCATCGCGGGCGGCGGAGGCGGCTCGGCGCGGGGCAGGGCGGGCGGTTGCGGTTCAGCCGACGGGTTCGCGGGCGCCGGCGCGGCGGGAAGCGGCGCTGCCTGCGGCGGCGGTGGCGGCCGCAGCAGCCGCTCGAACTCGCGCGCGCCGATCACGTCGACCGGCACGGTGGTCTCGCCCGGCGCGCCGCGCGGCAGCGGCAGGCGGAACGCGACGACCGCGAGCATCAGCGCATGCGCGAACACCGCAGCCGCGACGCTGCAGCGCCAGCGCGCCTCGTCCGCTTCCCAGTTGGCCGCGAGCGCGATCATGGCGCGGCGTCGATGAGGCCTCGCACCACGTCGAGGAAGGCGGTGGTGCGGATCCGCTCGCCGCGCCCGCGCGCTGCCGTCTCGGCGACGACGAGCCGCTTCGCCGGGATGACGGCCACGAACTGCCCGCCGAAGCCCGCCGCCAGCATGGCGCCGGGGCCGAAGCGCTCGGCATCGAGCACCCACCACAGATAGCCGTAGTGCCGCTTGCCGCGCGGCACGGGCGAATAGGGCATCGCCGAGGCCGCGATCCAATCGGCCGGCACCACCTGCCGCCCGCCCCAGCGCCCGCCGTCGAGATAGAGCTGGCCGAAGCGCGCAAGGTCGCGCGCGCTCATCATGAACGGATAGGCGGCATGGATCGAAGCCGGCTCGCGCACATAGCGCCCGTCGGCGGGACCGAAATCCTCCATGCCGATCGGCCGCGCGACGCGCCGCGCGAAGCTCTCGAAGATGTCCTCGTGCGTCTGTTGCCGGTAGATCGTGCCGAGCGCGTTGAAATCCCAGTTGTTGTAGAACCATTGGGCGCCCGGCTTCTGGCTGCCGCGAACAGGTCGCTTCGCCTTGATGTCGGCCGTCTCGTAGGCGGCCGGATGGTAGATGCCGGAGCGCGCCATCAGCAGGTCGCGGACCGTGGCGCGCTTCTCCTCCGCCGTGAGTGGCGGGACGTCGTCGATCTTCAACTCCGCGAGCGTGTCGGCGAGGCGGATGCGGCCCTCCGCCACCGCGATGCCGTAGAGCGCGCCGATCAGGCTCTTGCGCACCGAGGCGACGTTCACCTTCTGCGCGACATCTCCCCGCGTCGCGACGATCCGCCCCGCCTGGACGATGACGAAGCTGGTCGGCCGCAGCCTCTCGACCGCCTCCAGCGCCTTGTCGAGCGCTTCGACGCGCCAGCCGGCGGCGGCGGGATCGACGCGCTGCCATGGGCCGGCCGGTTGTCCGGAGGTCGGCACCGGCAATGCGACCAGGATGAGGAGCAGGAGGGCGGCAAGGCGGCGCATGCGGGCTCGCTACGGGATGGCGCCGGCAGACAGGTCCAGCAATGGGGCGATTTCGCGACGGCGTCGCCGGGGCCATCGATACGGTGGCGCGGAGGCCATAGATCTGGCGCTTGCCTTTTCCATCGTCATGGCCCGGTTTATCCGGGCCATCCACGACTTGCGGCGTCAATGTCGAGCGCAGGGGTTTTACGCGCGCTTGAATTGGCACCGCAGAGCCTGGCCGATCCGCTCGCAAGACGTGGATGGCCCGCCTTCGCGGGCCATGACGATCGAGGCGGCGGTAGGGCAATGGATGACTACGCTGAGGTAGAGCCGCCGCGTTTGCCTTGAGGTGCGCTCGCCCAAAGGGCGGATGTCCGCTACTCGGCCGCGACCTGCGCGTGGCCGAGGCGGCGGCCGAGCTCGTCGAGGAGCTTGATCGCCGCATCCGGGATCACGGTGCCGGGCGGGAAGATCGCCGAGGCGCCGGCGCCGAGCAGCGCCTCGAAATCCTGCGGCGGCACCACGCCGCCGACCACGATCATGATGTCGCCGCGCCCCTCCGCCTCCAGCGCCGCCTTCAACTCCGGCACCAGGGTCAGGTGCCCGGCCGCGAGCGAGGAGACGCCGACGATATGCACGTCGTTCTCCACCGCCTGCCGCGCCGCCTCGGCGGGCGTGGCGAAAAGCGGCCCGATATCGACGTCGAAGCCGAGATCCGCGAAGGCCGAGGCGATCACCTTCTGGCCTCGGTCGTGCCCGTCCTGGCCCATCTTGGCGACGAGGATGCGCGGGCGCCGCCCCTCGTTCTCGGCGAAGGCCTCGACCATCGCCTGAACCTTCGAGGTGTTGTCGTTCACCGCGCCCATCTCCCGCTTGTAGACGCCCGAGATCGCCTTGATCTCGGCGCGGTGCCGGCCCCAGACCGTCTCCAGCGCCTGGCTGATCTCGCCGACCGTCGCCTTGGCGCGGGCCGCGTCGATCCCGAGCGCCAGGAGGTTGCCCTCGCCCGTCGCGGCGGCCCTGGAGAGCGCCTCCAGAGAGGCCGCCACCGTCGCCGGGTCGCGCTCCGCCTTCAGCCGCCTCAGCTTCTCGAGCTGCTGGCCGCGCACCGCCGAATTGTCGACCTTCAGCACGTCGATCGCCGCCTCGGTCTCGAGCTTGTATTTGTTGACGCCCACCACCGTCTGCAC
>JBDHTH010000211.1:0-5641 GCA_039808545.1 Phreatobacteraceae bacterium
CTGCTCGTGGTCGGCATGCAGGATGAAGATCCGGTCCATGGCGCGAGCCAGCACCGGATTGACCTTGTAGTCCTCGCACGGTACCGCGAAGCACATGCGCAGGAAGTTCGACGCATAGTCGAGGCTGTTCTGCGGATACACGAAGGGCTGGCCGATCGAATATTTGTAGGCCATCGCCGCCATGGTCGGCATCTTGGCGATCATGCGGATCGAGGCGATCATCCGCTGCATCGGGTCCGAGATGTCGGTGGAGTCGTGGTAGAAGGCCGACATCGCGCCGACGGTCGCGACCATCACGGCCATCGGATGGGCGTCGCGGCGGAAGCCCTGGAAGAAGCGGCTCATCTGCTCGTGAACCATCGTGTGACGGGTCACGCGATAGTCGAAATCGGCCTTTTGCGCGGTGGTCGGCAGATCGCCGTAGAGCAGCAGATAGCAAGTCTCGAGGAAATCGCCATGCTCGGCGAGCTGCTCGATCGGATAGCCGCGATAAAGGAGAATGCCCTCGTCGCCGTCGATATAGGTGATGTCGGACTCGCAGGCGGCCGTGGAGGTGAAGCCCGGATCGTAGGTGAAGGCGCCCGACTGGCCGTAGAGCTTGGAGATATCGATGACCGACGGGCCGATCGAGCCGTGCTTGACCGGGAAATCGTAGCTCTTTCCCTCGAACGAAAGGGTCGCGGTGTCCTTCGCTTCCTGCGGAGTCTTCGCTGCGGCATCCATGGGGCAACACCTTGAAATTGCGATGAAAGGCGCCGCGCCTGAGTGACCGCTGGGCGATCGCGGCGGGACATTCATCTAGGCTCGTTCAGGCTCGGTAACTGGCGTATCCGATCTTGTGTTGCATCGCAAGATCGGGGGCGGCAGCGCTGCTATGGACTATCGTCGCATCTGCCGCCGCCCCCTCGATCCGTCAGATCACGCCGTGTTCTTGACCACGATGATCAAAAACACATGACAGCGATCGGTTCCCAAGAATGCGAAACCTTTGTCGCTTGAAACCAACCGTTCGAAGGCAGAGGCGCTACGCCGTCTTCGCCTGGTCGGCGATGCGCGCCAGGCTCTCCTCCCGGCCGAGCACCGCGAGCACGTCGAAGATGCCCGGCGAGGTGGCGCGTCCCGTGAGCGCGGCGCGCAGCGGCTGCGCGGCCTGCCCGAGCTTGACGCCCGCCGTCTCGGCGAAGGCGCGCACGGCCGCCTCGGTCGTCTCGGCGTCCCAGCGCTCAGTTCCGGCGAGGACGCCGGCGATGCCGCCGAGCAGGCCGCGCGCTTCCGGCGTCAGCAGCTGGCTCGCCTTCTGGTCGAGGACGAGCGGCCGCGTCGCCCAGAGATAGCCGGCGTTATCGACCAGCTCGACCAGCGTCTTGGCGCGCTCCTTCAGGCCCGGCATCGCGGCGAGCAGCTTGGCACGGCCACCGGCCGCAAGCGCCGCCACGATCGGCGCGCCCTCCGGCAGATGCGGCGCCATCGCCTCGATCGCCTGCACGAGCTCCTCGTCGGAGGTCTGGCGGATATAGAGCCCGTTGACATGCTCGAGCTTGGCGAAGTCGAAGCGCGAGGGCGAGCGCCCGACCTGCGCGAGGTCGAACAGGGCGATCATCTCCTCGGTCGAGAACATCTCCTGGTCGCCATGGCTCCAGCCGAGCCGCACGAGGTAGTTGCGCAGAGCCGAGGGCAGGTAGCCCATCGCCCGATAGGCGTCGACGCCGAGCGCGCCGTGACGCTTGGAGAGCTTGGCGCCGTCCGGCCCGTGGATCAGCGGGATATGCGCCATGGCCGGCACCGCCCAGCCGAGCGCCTCGTAGATCTGCGTCTGGCGCGCCGCGTTGGTCAGGTGGTCGTCGCCGCGGATGATCTGCGTCACGCCCATGTCGTGATCGTCGACCACCACCGAGAGCATGTAGGTGGGATTGCCGTCCGAGCGCAGCAGCACGAGGTCGTCGAGCTCGCGATTCTGCCAGACGACGCGGCCTTGCACCGCATCCTCCACCACCGTCTCGCCCTCGAGCGGCGCCTTGAGGCGGATCGCCGGCGAGGCGCCGGGCGGCGCCTCGGAAGGATCGCGGTCGCGCCAGCGCCCGTCATAGCGCGGCGGCCGCCCCTCGGCGCGCGCTTTCTCGCGCATCTCCTCGAGCTCGGCGGGCGTCGCATAGCAGCGGTAGGCCCGGCCCGCCGCCAGCATCTGCTCGACCGCCTCGCGGTGCCGGGCGGCGCGCGCATACTGGTAGACGACCTCGTCGTCCCAATCGATGCCGAGCCAGGTCAGCCCGTCGAGGATCGCGGCGATCGCCGCCTCGGTCGAGCGCTGCCGGTCCGTATCCTCGATGCGCAGCAGCATCTTGCCGCCGTGATGGCGGGCGTAGAGCCAGTTGAAAAGCGCGGTGCGCGCCCCGCCGATATGCAGAAAGCCGGTGGGCGAGGGGGCGAAACGCGTGATCACGGGAGCGGTCATCGGTCTTCCAGACGGTCGGTTACGGCCCCGGCCTTCCGGAGCGGGCGGCAGCGTGTAGCATGAGGCGGCCGGCAAGGGGAGCGCCTGATGCGCGGGGACCGCCGAAGCGAGCGCGATCGAAGGCGCGGAGCGCGGGAAGACGCCCTCGCGCCGACGCTTCCACGTCCGCGCGCGGCGCCGTGGCATGGCTGGGCCGAAGCGCGGGCCGCCGGCGCGGCGTTCGGCGCGAGCCTCGCGGATGCCTTCAGGGAGGAGGTGGGGTTCGGGCGGCTGGCGCTCTTCCTGCCCGTCGTCTTCGGCGCCGGCATCGCGGCCTATTTCGCGGCCGGCAGCGAGCCGAGCCTCGTGGCGGCGGCCTCGGTCACGGCCGGCCTCGCAGGGCTCCTGCTGCTTGCGCGGGCGCGGCCGATCGCCTTTCCGGTCCTCGTGACGCTCCTGGCCTTCAGCGGCGGGTTTCTGGCCGCGACCATCCGTACCTGGAGCATCGCGGCGCCGGTTCTGGCGCGGCCGGCCGGCACGCTGGATGTCTCGGGCTGGGTGGAGAGCGTCGAGCGGCGCGAGCGCGGCGAGCGCCTCGTCATCCGCATCGACGGCCTATCGCGGCTCGCGCCCGACGAATGGCCGCGCCGCGTCCGCGTAACCACCACGACGCACAGCGCCGTGAAGACCGGCGATTTCCTGCGCGTGAAGGCGCGGCTGTCGCCGGTTCCGGGCCCCGCCATGCCGGGCGGCTACGATTTTGCGCGCGACGCGTTCTTCGCCGGCATCGGCGCCTCCGGTTTCGTGATCGGCAAGGTCGCGGCCGTGCCGCCGACCGCCGAGGCGCCGCTCGGCACGCGCCTGCGCGCCGCGATCGACGCGATGCGCGGCGCCATCTCGGCCCGGATCCGCGCGCAGCTTAGCGGCGATACCGGCGCGATCGCGGTCGCGCTGGTGACGGGCGAGCGCGCCGCCATCTCGGAGGCGGCGAACGACATGCTCCGCGCCTCCGGCCTTGCCCATATCCTGTCGATCTCCGGCTTTCACATGGCGCTGGTCGCCGGGCTGCTGTTCGTCGCGATCCGCGGCACGCTGAGCCTCGTCCCGACGATCGCCCTGAGGCGGCCGATCAAGAAATATGCGGCGCTCGGCGCGCTGGCCGGCACGAGTTTCTACATGGTGCTCTCGGGCGGCGAGGTTGCGACGCTGCGCTCCTGGATCATGACGAGCGTCGTGTTTCTCGGCGTCCTGGCCGACCGGCCGGCGCTCACCATGCGCAGCCTCGGCTTCGCGGCGCTGGTGCTGCTCGCCCTGATGCCCGAGAGCCTGCTGCATCCGAGCTTCCAGATGTCGTTCGCCGCCACCATGGCGCTGGTGGCGCTTTATGAGCGTGGCGCGCCCCTGGCGATCGCCGCGACGCGCAAATCCGGCCTTGTGCGGCGCGCGCTGATGAGCCTCGCGGCGATCGTCGTCCTGTCTTTCGCGACCTCGCTGATCGCCGGGCTCGCGACGACGCCTTACGCGGCCTTTCATTTCCACCGTGTGTCGGTCTATGGCGCGATCGGCAATCTGATCGGCTCGCCGATCGTCTCGCTGCTGTCGATGCCGCTGGCGATGCTCGCCGTCCTCGCCATGCCTTTCGGCCTCGAAGGCCCGATCCTGAAGGCAATGGGGGCCTCGCTCGACCTGTTCCTGACGGTGAACAGGATCGTAGCCGAACTGCCCGGCGCGGTCCGCCCGACGCCCGGCTTCGGCAGCGGCGCGCTGTCGCTGATGACGCTCGGCATGATCGCCGCGGCCGTGCTCGTCACGCGCCTGCGCCTGATCGGCGTTGCAGTGCTCGGGGCGGGCCTTGTCGCGGCTTTCACCGGCGCGCCGCCGCCCGTGGCCTTCGTGACCGCCGACGGCGAGACGCTCGGCGTCGTCGGCCCGAACGGCGGCCTTGAGATTCATGGTCGCGATCGCTTCGCGGCACAGCTCTGGACGACCGTCACGGGTCGAACGCTGCCGGAAAGCACGCAGCGCTTGACGCCATGGCCCGAATTGACGCCAGCCGAAACGACGCCGAAACGCGGTGCTCCCAAACCCGGAAATCCAAAATCGGGCAACCCCAAACTCGCCAGCCCTAAGCCGGCGCCGGACAGCGTCCCGCCAGCTGTGGCAAGGCCGCCGCCGATCACCTTCCTGCCAGCCCCCGTCATTCCTGCAATCGTCGACAAGCCGCCCGGCGGCGTCCCGATGCGCTGCGACGCGACGGGTTGCGTCTTCACGCTGCCCGGCGGGAAGCGCCTCAGCTATGCGCGCCACCAAGCCGCCTTCGCCGACGATTGCGAGCAATCGGCAATCGTCGTGACGCCGCTCTTCGCGCCGCCCTGGTGCAGGGCGCTGACAATCGACGCGCGCCGCTTGCGCGCCACCGGCGCCATCCTGATCCGCCACGACCGCGACGGCGGCTTCACCGTCCTCGCCGCCCGGCCGGAAGCGGAAAACCGCCCCTGGTATCGCCGCCCACCGCGCCGCAACCCGCCGCCGTCGAGCACCCAGCCAACGGCACCGCAGACCATCGACCCGACGGAAGCGCCTGACGCGACCGCCGAAACACCGGCCCCGGCCGCCGAGTAGCTCGGTTCAATACCGCCGCAGCAACCCGATGAGCTTGCCCTGGATCTGTACCCGATCCGGCCCGAAGATCCGCGTCTCATAGGCGGGGTTGGCGGCTTCAAGCGCGATCGAGCCGCCTTTCTTGCGCAGCCGCTTCAGCGTCGCTTCCTCGTCGTCGATCAACGCCACGACGATGTCGCCGGTATCGGCGGTCGTCGAGCGACGGATCAGCACCGTGTCGCCTTCGAGAATGCCGGCTTCGATCATCGAATCGCCGCGCACCTCGAGGGCGAAATGATCGCCGGCGCCGAGCATGTCGGGGGGCAGGGGAATGGTCCGTGATTTCGCCTGGATGGCCGAGATCGGCGTGCCCGCAGCGATCCGGCCCATCACCGGCACATGCACGAAGCGCACGCCCTCGTCGTCATGCGGCGCCGGGGCGGGGCGCGACTTGCCGAGCGTGCCCTCGATGACGTTGGGCGAGAAACGGCCGCGCGGCGCGCTCTGCGCCGGCACGGCCGATTCGGGCAGCCGCACCACCTCGAGCGCGCGGGCCCGGTTCGGCATCCGGCGGATGAAGCCGCGCTCCTCCAGCGCCATGATCAGCCG
>JBDHTH010000212.1:0-5629 GCA_039808545.1 Phreatobacteraceae bacterium
CAGACTGTCGCGCATGGCAGGCTCCACGGCTTGGGGGTGATCGTTGCGGTCATGTCGTCCGCCCGCGCCGCGCGAGCGCCTCGCCGAGGAGGATCACGGCGACGACGAAGACGAGCATCAGGGTCGAGACGGCCGCGAGCGTCGGGCTGACATTGAGGAGCGCGTCGGCCCACATCTGGCGCGGCAGCGTCGTGGAGATGCCGCCGCTGATGAACAGCGCGACCGTCAGCTCGTCGAAGGATTTCACGAAGGCGAAAAGGAAGGCGGTCAGCACGCCCGCCCGGATGAGCGGATAAGTGACGTGCCGGAACGCGCTGAGCTTGTCGGCGCCGAGCGTCCAGGCGGCCTGGTCGAGGCGCGTGTCGTAGTTGCGCAGCACCGCCATGATGGTGATCACGACATAGGGCAGCGAGAAAACCGTGTGGCCGAGCACGAGCCCGGCCGAGGTGCCGACGAGCCCGACCTTCGAGAAGGCGTAGTAGAGCGCCAGCGCGACAATGATGTGCGGCATGACCAGCGGCATGAGCAGGAACGCCATGACGGCGGTCTTGGCGGGCAGCCTGCGGCGGGCGAGCACGAAGGCGGCCGGCGTGCCGAGGAGAACCGACAGCACGGCCGTGGCGAGGCCGACCAGGATCGAGCGCACGGTCGCGGCCTGCCAGACCGGCGAGCCGGCATAGGCCTCGTACCATTGCAGCGAGAAGCCGCGCGGCGGCCATTCGAAGAAGGTGCTGGCCGAGAACGAGATCGGCACGAGGACGAAGGAGGGCGCCGCGAGGAAGACGATGATGGCGGCCGCCGCGCTCCACAGGACGAGGCGCCGCGACGGGCGGGGCGGGCGATCGCCGCGGCCGCGCAGCCGGTCGAGCGCCTCGCCGAACCCGGCGCAGGTCCAGCTTACCGCCGCGAGCAGCGGCCGTCCGATCGCGGCCGCGAAGCGCGCGAGGCCGCGACGCGAGCTGCCCCCCGCGCTGCTCTCGCCCGTCAGCACGGACATGCCGAGCATCCGATCGAAGAGCCAGAAGACGAGGATCGAGGCGACGAGTAGCAGCACCGCGACCGCCCCGGCGAAGCCCCAGTCGAGCGTCTCGTCGATCTGGTTGATGATGATCTGGGCGATCATCGTCTCGCGCCGGCTGCCGAGCAGCGTCGGCGTGACGAAGAAGCCGAGCGCCGTGATGAAGACGAGAAGCCCGGCCGCCGCGACGCCCGGCAGCGAGAGCGGGAAATAGATGCGCCAGAATACATGGGCGCCGCGCGCGCCGAGCGTCGCCGCCGCGCGGCCGAGATTGGGCTCGATGTTCTGCATCACCGACAGCATGGTCAGCACGGCGAGCGGCATCAGCGCATGCGCCATGCCGACGACGACGCTGCCGAAATTGTAGATGAGCTCGAGCGGCGGCAGGCCGAGCGCGTCGAGCCCCTGGTTGATCATGCCGCGCCGGCCGAGGATCACCATGAAGGCGAAGGCGCGCACCAGGACGCTCGTCCAGAACGGCATCAGCACGCAGATGAGGAGCAGCGTGCGCGCCGAGGACCGCGTCGTGGCGAGCAGATAGGCGACGGGATAGCCGGCGACCAAGCAGGCGAGGGTGGTCCAGGCCGCGATGCGGAAGGTGTTGCCGAGCACCTGGACATAGAGCCGGCTCTCGCCGAGCCGCGCATAATGCTCGAAGGAGGCGTGCCCCGCAGCGTCGAGCCCGCTCAGCCAGAGGAGCTGCGCGACCGGCAGGAGGAAGACGACGGCGAGCAGCAGCAACGCCGGCGCGAGCGGCCAGGCCGGCAGCCCGGCGATACGCCGCGCGATCCCTCCCGCCGCCGGCCTCGGGCCGGTCACGGCGGGCTCCCGTCGAGCAGCACGGTGCGCTCAGCCGGCCAGCCGAGGCGGACGGCGTCGCCGCCGCGCGCAGTCGGCGGGCCCTCGGTCAGCCGCAGCGCGACGACCGGGCGGCCGTCGGCGAGCCTTGCGTGATAGCGCGTCACGGCGCCCGTCATCACCACGTGCTCGACGACCGCCTCCACGACATTGTCGGCCGTGTCGCTGGCATCGAGCGGGCGGACATGCTCCGGGCGGACCATGAAATGGCGCGCCGCCTCGACCGGGATATCCGAGACGGCATGGCGCAGCACCTCGCCGGCCGGGCCGAGCGGCGCGCCGTCCGCCCGCCGGGTCAGGGGAAACACATTGGCGCCGCCGAGGAAATCCGCGGCGAACACCGTCCGCGGCGCGAAATAGAGCTCGGCCGGCGGCCCGAGCTGCTCGATAGCGCCGTCCCGCATCAAGCAGATGCGGTCCGACATCGCCATCGCCTCTTCCTGGTCATGCGTAACGTAGAGGATGGTGGCGCCGAGCTCGGCATGCAGGCGCTTGATCTCGACCTGCATCTGATCGCGAAGCTTCTTGTCGAGCGCGCCGAGCGGCTCGTCCATCAGGATCACGGAGGGCTGGTAGACGGCACAGCGGGCGAGGGCGATCCGCTGCCGCTGGCCGCCCGAGAGCTCGCGCGGCAGGCGCTCGCCGACATCAGGCAGCCGCACGATCTCGAGCATGCGCCCGACGCGCGCCGCGATCTCCTTTTCGCCAACGCGCCGCATGCGCAGCGGAAAGGCGATGTTCTCGAACACGCTGAGATGCGGAAACAGCGCGTAGTTCTGGAAAACGAGGCCGATGTCGCGCTTGTGGACCGGCGCGTAGGTCTGCCGGACGCCGTCGAACCAGATGTCGCCGGCGTCGGGCGCGACCAGCCCGGCGAGGATCGTCAGCAAGGTGGTCTTGCCGGATCCGGACGGGCCGAGCAGCGTCAGGAACTCGCCCGCCGCAACCTTCAGCGAGGTCTCGCGAAGAGCCTGCACCTCCCCGTACGATTTCCGCACGCGATCTATGACGAGCTTTTCGGTCGGCAATCCGGTCTCCATCGAGCGCGAGATACTCTTCCGGGGGTAGAATGATGTCCAATTAAATCGATCACCGAAAATCGATAAGTTATGCTAATCGGATGCCATGGATATCCGCCAGCTTGAGACCTTCGTCTCGATCGCGACGCTCCGCAGCTTTCGGGCCGCCGCGAACCGGTTGAACGTAACCCAGCCCGCAATCTCGTTGCGGCTGGCAGCCCTCGAGCAGGAGCTCGGCGTCAAGCTCATAGAGCGCAGCGGCTCGCTCGTCCGTCCGACGGCGAAGGGGCTGGAGTTGCTCGTCCATGCGGAGCAGGTCCTCGACGGGGTCAACCGCTTCAAATCGACGGCACGTTCGTCCGGAGATGCACAAACGGTCCGCCTCGGCGTGCCGAGCACGATCGTTCATGCTTGGCTAACCGACCTCCTCCGCCTGCTGCGGGCGGAATTCCCAAAGCTCGTGGTGGAGATGATGATCGACAGGACGCCACATCTGAGGGCGCGTCTTGTCGGAGGGGAACTCGACGTCGCGATCCTAATGGGCTCCGTATACGACACGGGCGTGAGGCAGGTGGCCCTGCAGACCTACCGCATCATTTGGGTGGCGAGCCAGGCAATCGCGGCCCAATTCAGCCAAACGCCCGCGACCCTGGAGGACATTGCCCGGCATTGGGTCGTCACCTATGCGCGCGATTCGACGACCTACGCCTCGATCGAGGAGCTCTTTCGCCTTAGTGGACTGTATCGTCAGCAACTGAGCTCAAGCAATTCCGCCGAAGCCATCATTCGCCTGGCGCGCAGCGGCCTTGCGATCGGCGCACTCAGCGAGGCTTGCGTGAACGCCGACGACCCGGAATTGAGCGTTCTACCCTGTGAGCTCGAGCTGCCGAGCTATGACTACTATGCCTGCTATCACCTCGATTCAGTTAGCCGCATGGGCATGATCGTTGCGGAGCTCGCCCGCCAATGTGCCGCCAAGCACAGGACGGTGCTCCACCAAGAATCCGCCTGATCTTGTCCAGCGACAACTCGAGCGATGAATGCCGATTGGCGGCTCTTCGAGGCGGAGTTCGAGGGCGCGCCGCGAAGCATCGAACGGCATCGAAAGACGCTGCGTGACACCTGCCGTCTCGAACAGGAGAAGTTCCAGGGACACGTACGCCTTGCGCATCTCCATGACATCCAACTCCATCGTATTCGAAAAGGTCGTTTGCCGGAGCCAGAAGCGCGCCGCGAGCATGGCCATCGAACATCAAGACGATGGGGGCGAGACCTAACAAGCCCGGGATGGTGCCGAATGTCCTTCCAACGCCGACACGGCGCCTATCGCCACATGCCGCGCATCTTCGCCTTGAGATCCACACGGATGCTGGGTTGCGCCAACCGCTCGCTTCCGGCCTGGGAGGGCGGTGGCCATGACGTCGAGGAGAAACGGTCGAGGATATCTTCGGGGATAAAGCGCGTGCGCGAGGCATAGACATGCCTGTCGCCCCGCGATGCCTGGACATTCACGAAAAAGCGCTGCGGCGTGATGAGGTGCAACCCATCTTTCGCGCGCGTCATCGCCACATAAAGCAGGCGCCGTTCTTCCTCCAGATCGTCGCGCTCGCCCAGGGCGAGATCGATCGGGATGCAGCCGTCGATGCTGTTGAGCACGAAGACCTTTCTCCATTCCTGTCCTTTTGCCGAATGGATCGTGGAGAGGACCAAATAGTCCTCGTCGAGATGCGGAGGCCCGGCCTCCTCGCTAGCCGCGTCCGGCGGGTCGAGCGTCAGATCGGTGAGAAACCGCTCGCGCGACGGATACCCGGATGCAATCTGCTCCAGTTGCAGGAGATCGGCACGCCTGGTCGTGGCATCCTCGTGGATGCGCTCAAGATGCGGTTCGTACCACAGGCGAACCCGCTCCAGATCGGCGGGCCAGGCCGGGCGCGACCGGAGACCGGCGAACAGATCGACGAAGCCCGGCCAATCCGCCTCGGCACGAGCCGGCGCCCGGAAGAATTGCAAGCCGAGCGCCGGATCGAGCGAGCGCCCAATCGCCTCCATGGCGGAAGCCGCCGCTGAAGGACCGATGCCGGGAATGATCTGCATCACCCGGAAGGCTGCCACGCGGTCTTTCGGATTTTCGGCGAAACGCAGAACCGCGAGCACGTCTTTCACATGGGCAGAGTCGAGGAACTTCAGCCCTCCGAACTTCACGAAGGGAATGTTGCGCCGCGTGAGCTCGATCTCGAGCGGAGCCGAATGATGCGAGGCGCGGAAGAGAACGGATTGCTGTTTGAGAGCGATACCCTCTTCCCTGGCTTCCAGCACGCTCTCGCAGACATAGTTCGCCTGCTCGGCCTCGTCGCGCACGGTGACGATTTTCGGCTTTTCGGTCGACCTCCGATCGGTCCACAGATTCTTCGTGAAGCGCTCCGGCGCCTGGCCGATCACTGCGTTGGCGGCCTCAAGGATGGCGTCGGTCGAACGATAGTTGCGATCGAGCGTGACGATGCGGGCAGGGGAGGGAAAGTGCTGCGGAAAATCGAGAATGTTGCGCACTTCGGCGGCCCGAAAGGAATAGATCGACTGAGCATCGTCACCGACGACGGTCAGGCCGGCCCCATCCGGTTTGAGGGCCAAAAGGATCGAGGCCTGCAAGCGATTGGTGTCTTGGTATTCGTCGACCAGAATGTGATCGAAGCGCGATGCGAGACGCCCGGCGATCATAGGCTCGGCGCACATTTGC
>JBDHTH010000213.1:0-5627 GCA_039808545.1 Phreatobacteraceae bacterium
GGCATCAGGAAGCGGCCGGGCGGCAGGGTGGAGGCGGCGACGCGTTCGTCGCGGCCGCGCGCCAGATAGGCGGTGAAAAGCTCGGCGGCGCGCTTTGCCGCGCCTTCTGTGGCGGGCGCGGCGGGATCGCTCACCGCGACGTCGGCCAGCCATTCGGCCGCGATCTCGGCGCGGGCCGGGGCGCGGGCGAGCGCGACGCTGGCGGCGGCCCATTGCTCGTAGCTCTGGTCGAGCAAGGCGAGGTCGAGCAGCCATTCGCCCGGATAGTCGACGATGTCGATGGTCAGCGTGCGCGGCGCCGAGCCCCGGGCGCGCTCATATTCGACGACGACGCGCAATTCGGAGATCTGGCGGGTCGAATCCGGCCATTGCCGCGTCTCGCCGGCGCCGAGCAGGTCGAGATGGCCCTCCACGTCGAAGCGCGGCACGGCATCGTCCGGCTGCGGCTCGAGCCAGGCCTTGGCGATCCGCCCCTCGGTCCCGGCCCGGAACACCGGCAGGCGGGCGTTGACGATCAGCGCGTTGACGAGGGCCGTGATGAAAACGGTCTTGCCGGAGCGCGCGAGGCCGGTCACGCCGAGGCGCACGGTCGGGCTCACGAAGTCGTTCGCGTAGTCCATGAGGGAGCGCGCCGCGATGCGCGATTCCTCGAGGAAATCCGTCCAGCCTCCCATCAGTCCGCCGAGGCCATGCCGACGAGCGATTTCGGCGTGTCGAAACGCTCCAGCGTGCCGAGGCCCGGGCCGATGCTCAGCCAGTCCGGCGTCTTGAAGGCGAGGGTGGCGATGCCGGCGGTGGAGAATTTGCGGCGCATGCGTTTCAGCGCCGGCTTGTCGCCGCCCTTGGCGAGGCTGCCGGCGAGCTGGCCGAGGCCCGGCTCATGGGCGACGACGAGCAGGGTGCCGACATCCGGCGGCGTCGCGCGGATGATGCCGAGCATCGCGTCGGCGCTCGCGAGATAGAGCGCCGGCAGATATTCGACAGGCACCGCGCCGGCGATCTGGTCGGCGACGAGCGTATAGGTCTCGCGGGTGCGCTTGGCGGTGGAGACGAGCGCCAGATCCGGGGTGAGGCCGAGGCGGGCGAGCAGGGCGCCCATCTCGGGGGCGCTCGCGCGGCCCCGCTTGTTGAGCGGGCGGCGTTCGTCGGCGAGGCCGAGCATCGATTGGTCGGATTTCGCGTGGCGCATCAGCAGCAGGCGTCGCATCGGTGATTCATCCCCAGCTCGGCTTCCAACATGGCGATCGGGCGCGATTTTTCAATCGGCTGCTTCCTGATGACGGCGGCTCGCGACCGGAATGCGACACTTCAGGGATTGGCAAGGATCCACTAAGCATGGTGATACCCTGGCCTCACGGACCCCCGATGCACATCACCGCCTATCCCGACAGTTGGTATGCCCGCACGATGCAGCCGGCCACGCCGCGCCCGGCGCTCGGCAAGGATCTGGAGGTGGCGGTCTGCGTCATCGGGGCAGGCCTCGCCGGGCTGACGGCGGCGCGGACGATCGCCGAGGCGGGCTGGCCGGTGGCGGTGCTGGAGGCCGAGCGGGTCGGCTTCGGCGCCTCGGGCCGCAACGGCGGCTTCGTCTCGGCCGGCTATGCGGAGCGGCTCGACGCGATCGCCGCGCGGATCGGCCTCGACCAGACGCGGGCGCTCTACCAGATGTCGGTGGAGGGGCGCGAATATGTGCGCGAGACGATCCGTGCCCATGCGCTGCCGGGCGTCGATCCGCGGCCCGGCAAGTTCTCGGTCAAGCGCTACGACGATCCGGACGGCACCAGCATCGCGGTCGAACGGCTGAGGCGCGATTTCGGCACGCGCAACGAGTACTGGCCGACCGGGCGGGTGCGCGAGGTGCTGCGCACGCACCGCTATTTCCAGGCGAATTTCGATCCGGACGCCTTCCATATCCATCCGCTGAACTATGTGCTGGGGCTTGCCGGCCTCGCGGACGCCGCTGGGGCGCGGATCTACGAGAGCACGCGCGTCGTCTCGGCCGATCTCGACGGGGTGGTGAAGCGCATCGTCACCAAATCCGGCACCGTGAAGGCCGAGCATGTCGTGCTTGCGGCCAATGACGGGCTGATCGGCCTCGTCGGGCGGATCGGCCGGGCGGTGCTGCCGGTTGCGACCTATGTCGGCGTCACCGAGAAGCTCGGCGCCCGCCTTGCCGAAGCGGTGCGTACGCCGGCGGCGGTCTCGGATACGCGGCGTTCGAGCGACTACTACCGGATCGTCGATGGCGACCGGCTGCTGTGGGGCGGGCGGATCACGACGCGCCGCAGCGTGCCGCCGCATCTCAAGGCACAGGTCGGCGGCGACATCGCGGCGGTGTTTCCGCAGCTCGGGCGTCCGGTGATCGAGGCGGCCTGGGTCGGCATCATGGGCTATGCGCGCCACAAGATGCCGATCGTCGGCGAGCTGCAGCCGGGCGTGTGGTCGGCGACGGCCTTCGGCGGCCATGGGCTCGCCGCGACCGCGACGGGCGGGCTCGCGGTGGCGCGCGGCCTCCTGACGGGCGACGACGGCTGGCGGCGCTTCTCGCCCTACGGCCCGGCCTGGGGCGGCGGCCCGGTCGGGCGCGTCGCGACGCAGCTCGCCTATTGGTACATGCAGGCGCGCGACGTGATGGAGGAGCGGCGGGCGGAGCGCAACGCCGCGCGCGCCCCGTAGCCGAGCGGCTTAGCGGCCTGTCAATCGCTGCTGCTGCCGCTGCTTCCCGAATCACCGGAGCCCGAGTCGCTGGAGCCAGAATCGCCCGACGGACCGCTCGTCTCGCTGGCCGGGCTGCTCGTCTCCGTGCCGGCGAACCAGAAGGACGACGTGCCGGGCTGGACGGCATGGCCGTCGTCCGCTCCGATCGTCATGCCGCGCCGGTGGGGGCGGAACGCCGCGCGGCGTTGCGCGAGGAGGCGCCGGACAAGGAACACGCCGACGCCGCAGGCCACGAGGATGCCGAAAAGGCCGATCGCGAGGCCGCCGAGCACCGCCGCGCCGATCCCGCCCATCACCGCGCCTCGCGCTGGCTCAATCGCCGTCGCCGCCGCTCGAGCCGGAATCGCCGGAGGGGGAATCGGTGTCGCTGCTGTACGAGCTGCGCAAGGGGTCGCTGGGGTTCGGGCGGAACAGCCACCAGATGCCGAAGCCGAAGCCGGCGCCGACAAGGCAGATCAGGACGGTACCGATGGCGGCGAGCATCACCGCGCCTCGCGCCGGCTCATGAAGGCGAGGCGCTCGAACAGGTGCACGTCCTGCTCGTTCTTGATCAGCGCGCCGTGCAGCGGCGGGATCAGCTTCTTCGGATCGCGCTCCTTCAGCGTCTCGGGCTGGACGTCCTCGTTCATCAGCAGCTTCAGCCAGTCGAGGAGCTCGGAGGTCGAGGGCTTCTTCTTCAGGCCCGGCACGTCGCGGATCTCGTAGAACAGCGTCATCGCCTCGTGCACGAGGCGCTTCTTGATGCCCGGATAGTGCACGTCGACGATCCGCCCCATCGTCTCGGCGTCGGGAAAGCGGATGTAGTGGAAGAAGCAGCGGCGCAGGAAGGCGTCGGGCAGCTCCTTCTCGTTGTTCGACGTGATGATGACGATCGGCCGGCGCACCGCCTTCACGGTCTCGCCGGTCTCGTAGACGTGGAACTCCATGCGGTCGAGCTCGAGCAGCAGGTCGTTCGGGAACTCGATATCGGCCTTGTCGATCTCGTCGATCAGCAGGACGGGCCGTTCGGGCGCCGTGAACGCCTCCCAGAGCTTGCCCTTGCGGATGTAGTTGCGGATGTCCTTGACGCGCTCGTCGCCGAGCTGGCTGTCCCGGAGACGCGAGACGGCGTCGTATTCGTAGAGGCCCTGCGCCGCCTTGGTGGTCGACTTGACGTGCCACTCGATCAGCGGCGCGCCGAGCGCCGTCGCGATCTCGGCCGCCAGCACGCTCTTGCCGGTGCCGGGCTCGCCCTTGACGAGGAGCGGGCGTTCCAGCGCGATCGCCGCGTTGACCGCGACCTTCAGGTCGTCGGTCGCGACATAGGAGTCGGTCCCGGTGAAACGCATCTGCGGCTGGCCCTTGCTCGATCGGAGCGCAGAGTTAAGGCGCTGCGGCGGCGGGCCGCAAGCCTCACCGCCTCAGTCGAGGTGCCATTTCCAGCCGAGGCGGGGGCCGCCGCGCTTCCAGTCGACGGTGGCGCCCGGCTTTTCGCCGCGCGCCACCGGCACCGGCAGGTCGTCGACGATCGCCTCGGCCTGGCTCGGGACTTTCGGCTTCGGCTTGGGACGGGCCTCGTGCCGGGCGCGGCGCGCCGCCTCGGCCTCCTCCCAGGCGCGCCGGCAGATCTCGGCATCGGCCGACCAGTCGCAGTCCGGGCCCGCCTTCAGCGCCGGCGGCACGGGGGCGTTCACGACATCGTCGACGCCGGACGGCGTCCGCTCGGTTTCCGGCGCCGGGGTCGGCACCGCCAGCGTCTCGCCCGGCGGGGCGAGCGGCAGAACCTCGATGTCGTCCGCCCGCGCGGCGGCGGCGAGCAGGAAAAGGGCGGTCGTGGCGGCGAGGAGGCGGAACATCGTCTTGGCTGTCATGGATCGGGCGCCGATGTCGCGGCCGAATGCGGCAAGGGCATGACGAAGCCGCCTTCGTCACCCGGCAAGAACTGCCGGCCGGCGCGGAATCGATTGCCAGCACGGCTCATACCATGATTCCGAACGCTGGCATAAACCTTTGAAAATAAAGCAAGTCCCCCATGGCACGAGGCTTGCTGCTCTCTCGTGGAGTTGCCTCGCGAGGCAAGCCTTCCCCGGTTGAGAGACGAGCGCCATGGGCATTTTCGACGCGTTGACGACAGCGGTGACCGGCCTCAGGGCCCAGTCCTATGCCCTGGAGAACATCGCCGGCAACATCGCGAACTCGCGCACCGTCGGCTACAAGCGCACCGATACGGGCTTCGTCGACCTGATCCAGGAGAACGCCCTCCGGCAGCAGGATTCCGGCTCGGTCTTCGCCTATTCGCGGGCCACCAACACGGTGCGCGGGGCGATCGAGGATTCCTCCATCAAGACCAACATGGCAATCAGCGGTGAGGGGTTCTTCGTCGTGGAGGCGCGCAACGGCCAGGTCGACGGCGTGCCGCAGTTCGACAACCAGCCGCTCTATACGCGGCGCGGCGATTTCGACTTCGACCGCGACGGGTTCCTGGTGAACGGGGCCGGCTACTACCTGAAGGGCGTGCCGATCGATCCGGTGACCGGCAATCCGACCGGCACGGCCGCCGAGGTGATCCGCCTGCCGAGCACGCTGCTGCCCGCGCAGGCGACGACGACCTTCGAGTACCAGCTCAACCTGCCGAGCTATCCGAAGACCGTGAACGCCAATGCGGACGTGCCGGGCAGCGAACTCCTGACCGCCGCGCAGGTCGGCGGCGACATCGACAACATCTCGGCGACGAACGCCAACGCGTTCCTGTCCAATTCGATCGCGGGCGGCGCGGTGACGGCCTATGACACGAACGGACAGGCGGTGCCGGTGCAGCTTCGCTGGGCGAAGATCGATTCCGCGACGCTCGGCGCCGGCCATACCGACCAGTGGCAGCTCTACTATCAGGCCGTTCCGAACGCGACCGGCACGACGACGCAGTGGAAGAG
>JBDHTH010000214.1:0-5623 GCA_039808545.1 Phreatobacteraceae bacterium
GAGGGCAAGGTCACGACGCCTGCCGGAAAGGTGCTCTTCCTCCCGCAGCAGGTCTATCTGCCGATCGGCTCCATCGCCGAGGCGTCGGTCTATCCGCGCGCGCCGCAGACGCGGGCCGAGAGCGAAGCGCTGCTCGCCCGCGTCGGGCTCGACACCGTGGATGCCGACGGCGAGAGCGGCGGCCTTTCGGGCGGGGAGCGCCAGCGCCTCGCGATCGCGCGGATCCTCGACGCGAAGCCCGACTGGGTGCTGCTCGACGAATTCACCAGCGCGCTCGATCCGGCGGCCGAAGAGGCCTTGATGCGGATGCTCGAGGAAGCGCTGCCGGATGCGACCTTCGTCATCGTCGCGCATCGGCGCCCGCGCGGATTGTCGCGGCTGCGCGAGATCGACCTCGACAGGCTGGCGGACCGCTGACGCGGCGCCTCGCCGCCGCGATACGCCATGCCGCCATGCGGATATCTCAGGCGCATCTGGCGATCTCGCCCCGGATGAGCGCGGCGATGTCGCGGGCACGATCGGGATCGAGGCTGGCGGCGGGAATAGCGATCGAGATCGCGGCGCTGGCGTCGCCGGGCGTCACGGGGATCGGCACGCCGACGCCGGCCGCATCGACATAGGTCTCGCCGATGTCGTAGCTCCAGCCATGCTCGCACGCGAGGTCGATCTTGCGGCGCACATGCGTCGGGGTGGCGTCGTTGTATTGCGGATAGCGCCCGGCATTGTGCGCGATGATCGCGTCCCGCGTCGCCTCGTCGAGGCCGAGCAGGATCGCGACGCTGCCCGGACCGATGCCGAGCGGCACGCGGCCGCCGATGCCGCCCGTCAGCGTCTGCACGAAGGCCGTGCCCTGATGCATGTCGACGCAGATCGCGTCGAACCCGGCCCGCGTCAGCAGGTAGCTCGATTGCCCGGTGCGCGCCGCCACCTCCATGACGGCGGGCCTGAAACGGCGCACCAGCTCGCTGGTCGAGCTCGTGCGGTTGGCGAGGCCATAGATGGTCGGGCCGAGGCGATAGCGGCCGCGCTTGCCCGCCGGCTCGACGAAGCCGCGCACCGACAGGGCGACGAGCGCGCGCCGGGTCGCGGATTTCGCATCGCCGACCGCGAGCGAAAGATCCTGCAGCGACAATCCCGCGACGCCGGCCCGCCCGAGATGGACGAGGATTTCGCCGGCGCGCTCCACATTGCTCGAACTCTCGCTCATGGCTCGTCCTACAGATTCGTTCATGCCGATAATCGGCATGATCTTGGGAATGTATAGCGATATCTGGAATTTCTTTGACGATCGCGCGCGCGTGCCTCACCTTGCGGAGAAGTCCTCGCGACCGATCCTGGAGCATACTCATGAGCGACGTCGTCGTCATAGGCGCCGGCATCAGCGGCGCGGCCACCGCCTATGAGCTGGCCAGGCGCGGCGTATCGGTGACGCTGATCGACCGCTACGCGCCGGCCGCGATGGCGTCGGGCTGGACGCTCGCAGGCGTGCGCCAGTCGGGCCGCCACCCGGCCGAATGGCCGCTCGCCAAGGTTGCGGTGGAACGCTGGACGGACCTTCACGAACGTCTGGACGGGCCGACGCATTACCGGCGCGGCGGCAACCTGCGCTGCGCGCGCGACGCCGCCGAGGCGGAGGTCATTCGCAAGCTGGTGCCGGCCCAGGCCGCCAACGGCTTCGACATCCGCCTCGTCGAGGGTACCGACATCCAGCGCCTGGCGCCCCTCGTCTCGCCCGATGTCGTCTGCGCGTCCTTCTGCACGAGCGACGGCCATGCCGATCCCAAATCCACGGTCGCGTCCTATGTCGCGGCGGCCGAGCGCCTCGGCGTCAAGACCCGCTGGGGCGAGCGGGCGCTGAGCATCGAGGTCGCGAACGGAGCGGTCGCGGCGGTCGTCACCGACAAGGGCCGGATCGCCACGGACCGCGTCGTGTTGGTCGCGGGCGTCTTCGCCAACGAAATGCTGGCGCCGCTCGGCCATCGCGTGCCGTTCGAGACGATGAGCGCCACGATGGTGCGCTCGGCGCCGATGCCGGCCGAGCTCGGCCCGGTGGTGGGCGTCGCCAATGGCGACACTACCTGCCGGCAGGAGTACCAGGGCCAGCTCCGCTTCGGCGGCGGCCACGAGACCTGGGACGGCGTGATGACCGAGGATCCGCTGCCGGCCGTCCGGCCGCGCGCCGCCAGCATCCGGGATCTCCTGGACCGGCTGATCCGCCTGATGCCGCGCTTCGCCGATGTCCGGATCGCCGAGATGTGGTGCGGCCTGATCGACCAGACGCCCGACGCCATTCCGGTGATCGACAGCCTCGCGGAGCCGCGCGGGCTGGTGCTCGCCTCCGGCTTCTCGGGCCACGGTTTCTGCCTCGGTCCGGTGACGGGCGAGATCCTCTGCGCGCTGGCGCTCGGCGAAGCCTCGCCGCTGCCGATCGAGCCGTTCCGGATCGGCCGCTTCGACGCCTCGGCGCCCGCCGCCAGGGTCGAGCTGCACGGCTAGCATCGGGCGAAATCAGGGAGACGCTTATGGAACCGGTCCGTTGGGGCATCCTCAGCACGGCCAAGATCGGCTGGCAGAAGGTCATCCCGGCCATGCAGCAGGGGAAGATGACCAGGGTCGTGGCGCTCGCCTCGCGCGAGGCGGCGCGCGGCCGCGCCACCGCCGACGAACTCGGCATCGCGAAGGTCTATGGGAGCTACGACGAGCTCCTTGCCGACCCCGATGTCGAGGCCGTCTACAATCCCCTGCCGAACCACCTGCACGTGCCCTGGACGGTCCGCGCCCTGGAGGCCGGCAAGGACGTGCTCTGCGAGAAGCCGATCGCGCTGACGGCGGCCGAGGCCGAGGCGCTGGTCGTCGCCGAGGCGCGCACGGGCCGGCGCGTCGCCGAGGCCTTCATGGTCCGCCACCATCCGCAATGGCAGCGGGCGCGCGCGCTGGTGGTTTCGGGCGCGCTCGGCGAGGTGCGGCTGATCCGCACGATCTTCGCCTACAACAACGTCGATCCGGAGAATATCCGCAACAAGCTCGAGATCGGCGGCGGCGGCCTCTACGACATCGGCTGCTACGCGATCGCCACCGCGCGCTACGCCTTCGGCGCCGAGCCGGCGCGCGCGATCGCGGCGGTGGAGCGCGACCCCGTCATGAAGACCGACCGGCTCGCCAGCGGCCTGCTGGAGTTTCCGGGCGGGCGCCAGCTCGTCTTCACGGCCTCGACCCAGCTCGCGCTGCGCCAGAGCGTGGAGATCCTCGGCACCAAGGGGCGGGTCGAGATCAAGGTGCCGTTCAACACCGACCCGGCGCGGCCGACCGAGATCGTCGTCGATGACGGGCGCGACATCTTCGGCGGCGGCGCGCGGAGCGAGACCTTTCCGGCCCTCGACCAGTACACGCTGCAGGCCGACGCCATCTCGACCGCGATCCGCAGCGGCGCGCCGTTCGAGCATCCGATCGCCGACGCGATCGCCAATATGCGGGTCATCGACGCCCTGCTGCGCTCCGAGGCCAGCGGGCACTGGGAGACCCCCTGAAAGTCAGCCCTCCTCGGCGACCAAGTGCCCTGGCGCAACCGTGCGGAAGCGCTGGGCGGGCGGCTCGTAGCCGAGCGGCCGGATCGGGCTCTTGAGCTCGTCGACCCCCTCGACGGCGCCGAACCGTCCGCGGGCGCGCGGATCGGCGACCGGCACGGCCGCCAGCAGGCGCTGCGTGTAGGGGTGCTGCGGGTTCTCGATGATCGCGGCGCGCGGTCCGATCTCGACGATGCGGCCGAGATACATCACGGCGATCCGGTGGCTGATGCGCTCCACGACCGCCATGTCGTGGCTGATGAAGAGATAGGAGAGCCCGAAATCCTCCTGAAGGTCGATCATCAGGTCCATCACCTGGGCCTTGATCGAGACGTCGAGCGCCGACACCGCCTCGTCCGCGATGACCAGCTTCGGGTCGAGCGCGAGCGCCCGCGCGATGGCGATGCGCTGGCGCTGGCCACCCGAGAATTCGTGCGGAAAACGGCTCGCGCGCTGCGGGTCCAGCCCGACACGCCGGAGCAGCGCCGCGACACGCTCATGCACGGCCGCGCCCTCCTCGACCCGGTGCACGCGGATCGGCTCGGCGATCGCGGAGCCGATCGTCTGGCGCGGATCGAGCGAGCCGAACGGATCCTGGAAGATCATCTGCATGCGGCGGCGCGCCAGGCGCAGCCCCGCCGCGTCGCTCGTCAGGACGTTCTGGTCCTCGAAGCGGATTTCGCCCGATTGCGGCTCGACGAGCTTGAGCAGGCTCTTGCCGGTCGTCGACTTGCCGCAGCCCGATTCCCCGATCAGCGCGAGCGTCTCGCCCGGCGCGACGTCGAAGGAGACGTCCTCGACCGCATGCACATGCCCGCTGGCGCGGCCGATGAGGTTGCGGCCGACCGGGAAGCGGGTGACGAGGTTCTTCACGCTGAGGAGCGGCGCCCCGGTCGCAGACTTCGGCGCAGGGCCGGCGGCTGCCGCCGTCTCGCGCGCCGCGAAGCGTTGCGGATTCGCATTGCCGCGCATGTCGCCGAGACGCGGCACGGCGGCCAGCAGCGCCTTCGTATAGGGATGGGCGGGGGGGTCGAAGATCGCCTCGGTCGTTCCCGCCTCGACCAGCTCGCCATGACGCATGACGATCACCCGGTCGGCGATCTCGGCGACCACGCCCATGTCATGCGTGATGAACAGCACGGCGGTGCCGCTCTCGCGCTGAAGCTCGGCGAGAAGCTGGAGGATCTGGGCCTGGATGGTGACGTCGAGCGCCGTCGTCGGCTCGTCGGCGATCAGCAGCTTCGGCTTGCAGGCGAGCGCCATGGCGATCATCACGCGCTGCCGCATGCCGCCGCTCAGCATGTGCGGATAATCGTCGTAGCGTCGCTTGGCGTCGGGGATGCGGACGCGGTCGAAGAGGCGCAGCGCCTCGGCCTCGGCCGCCTTGCGCGAGAGGTCGGTGTGATAGCGCAGCGTCTCGGCGACCTGGAAGCCGGCCTTCAGCACCGGGTTGAGGCTGGTCATCGGCTCCTGGAAAATCATGCCGGCGAGCCGGCCGCGCGCAGCCCGCAGCGCGTCGCCGTCGAGGGCCAGCATGTCGGTGCCGGCGAGGCGGATC
Organism: Phreatobacteraceae bacterium; assembly: GCA_039808545.1. Classification (GTDB taxonomy): domain Bacteria; phylum Pseudomonadota; class Alphaproteobacteria; order Rhizobiales; family JBDHTH01; genus JBDHTH01. The sequence goes on from JBDHTH010000214.1 coordinate 5,122, forward strand.
GTGCCCGAGAGGCGCGCCGTCTCGGGCAGCAATCGCATGATCGACAGCGCCGTGATGCTCTTGCCGGAGCCCGATTCCCCGACCAGCGCCACGGTCTCGCCGGCCGCCACCGAGAAGGAGCTGCCCTTCACCACCGCGAGCGGCCCGAACGCGACCTTGAGGTCGGCGATCTCCAGAAGCGGCGCCGGCCCCGCCATCACGCCTCGACCTTCAGCTTGGGGTCGATGGCGTCTCTCAGGCCATCGCCGATCAGGTTGAGCGAGAGCACGAGGACCAGCACCGCGAGGCTCGGGAACAGCGCCAGCGCGTAGGAATCGAGGATGTTCTCGAAGCCCTCCCGGACCATGCCGCCCCAGGTCGGCGTCGGCGGCGCGATACCGAGGCCGATGAAGGCGAGCGAGGCCTCGGTACGCACCGCCGTCGCCATCCAGAGCGAGGCCATGACGAGGATGTCGGGCAGGATGTTGGGCAGAAGATGCCGGAACATGATGCGCAGGTCCGA
>JBDHTH010000215.1:0-5572 GCA_039808545.1 Phreatobacteraceae bacterium
CTGCTGCTGATATCGACCACCTTCGCGCTCCGCCCGCAATGACGGAAACGGGGTATCACAGGTCGATCAGCTCGCCGGCGAAGGCGGCGCGTTCCTGGATGAAGCTGAAGCGCGCCTCCGGCTTGTTGCCCATCAGCCGCTCGACCGTGTCGGAGGTCTCCTCCTTGGCCTCGTGGTCGACCATGACCTTGAGCAGGATGCGCTTGGCCGGGTCCATCGTGGTTTCCTTGAGCTGCTGCGGCATCATCTCGCCGAGGCCCTTGAAGCGCGAGATCTCCGGCTTCTTGCCCTTGAACACCGTCTCCAGGAGCTCGTCCTTATGGGCGTCGTCGCGGGCATAGACGCTCTTGCCCCCGTGCTGGAGCCGGTAGAGCGGCGGCACGGCGAGATAGAGATGGCCCTTCTCGATCAGCCGCGGCATCTGGCGCCAGAAGAAGGTGACGAGCAGCGAGGCGATATGGGCGCCGTCGACATCGGCGTCGGTCATGACGATGACCTTCTCGTAACGCAGATCGTCCTCGCGGAACTGGGTGCCGATGCCGCAGCCGAGCGCCAGGATGAGGTCGGCGAGCTGCTGGTTCTGGTTCAGCTTCTCGCGCGTCGCATTGGCGACGTTGAGGATCTTGCCGCGCAGCGGCAGGATCGCCTGGTTGGTGCGGTTGCGCGCCTGCTTGGCCGAGCCGCCGGCCGAATCGCCCTCCACGATGAACAATTCCGACCCATCCGCCGCCGTGTCGGAGCAATCCGCGAGCTTGCCGGGCAGGCGGAGCTTCCTCACCGCGGTCTTGCGCGCCACGTCCTTCTCGGCGCGGCGCCTGAGCCGCTCCTCGGCCCGCTCGATGACGTAGTCGAGGAGCTTGGAGGCCTGGTTGGGATTGGCCGCCAGCCAATGGTCGAAGGCATCGCGCAGCGCCCCCTCGACCACGCGCGCCGCCTCCACGGTCGCCAGGCGATCCTTGGTCTGGCCCTGAAACTCCGGCTCGCGGATGAACACCGAGAGCATGGCGCCGCAGCCGTTCAGCAGGTCGTCGGTGGTCACGTCCTTGGCGCGCTTGCCCTGGCCGACGCGCTCGGCATGCTCCTTCAGGCCGCGCAGCAGCGAGGTGCGGAAGCCCGCCTCATGCGTGCCGCCGTCATGGGTCGGGATCGTGTTGCAGTAGGAATTGACGAAGCCGTCCGCATCCGCGAACCAGGCCACCGCCCATTCGACCGAGCCGTGCCCGCCATTGCCGCGCCCGGTCTTGCCCGAAAAGATCTCCGGATGGACGAGCGTGCGCCCCTTGATGGTGGCCGCGAGATAGTCGTGCAGCCCGCCGGGGAAGTGGAACTCCTCCTTCGCCGGGATCTCGGTGCCGGCGATGAGGGCAGGCGGGCAGGACCAGCGGATCTTCACGCCGCCGAACAGATAGGCCTTCGAGCGCGCCATGCGGAACAGCCGCTCGGGCTTGAACTTCGCGTCATGGCCGAAGATCTCGGGGTCGGGCCAGAACCGCGTCGAGGTGCCGCGCCGGTTCGGTGCCTTGCCGACCGTCTCGAGCGGCCCGAGCGGATGGCCCCTGGCATAAACCTGACGGTAAAGCGTCTGGCCCCGCGCGACCTCGACCTCCAGCCGTTCCGACAGCGCGTTGACGACCGAGACGCCGACGCCGTGCAGGCCGCCCGAGGTCTCGTAGACCTTGGAATCGAACTTTCCGCCCGCATGCAGCGTCGTCATGATGACTTCGAGCGCGGATTTCTTCGGGAATTTCGGATGCGGGTCGACCGGGATGCCGCGCCCGTTATCGGTCACGGTCAGCGAGCCGTCCTCGGCGAGCTCCACCTCGATGAAGCTCGCATGGCCCGCCACCGCCTCGTCCATCGAGTTGTCGATCACCTCGGCGAAGAGATGGTGCAGAGCCTTCTCGTCGGTGCCGCCGATATACATGCCGGGCCGGCGCCGGACCGGCTCCAGCCCCTCCAGCACCTCGATCGCCGCGGCCGTGTAGCCCTGCTCCGGCACATTGGCGCCGACCGGCGTGCCGGAAGCGGTCTTCGCGGGCCGAGGCTCGGCCTCGCGGGCGCTGCGCGGAGCGGGGGTGGAATCGAACAAGTCGTCGGTCTTGGCCATGGAACGGAGAAGGCTCACACGAATCGGGTGGCCTCAGTATGGCATGCCGCGAGGGGAGGCAAGAACGGGAGGGGAACGAATATACGCACAAGCTACCGCCTCAGCCGCGAGAAGAAGTCGGACACCGTCTTCACGATGATGATGATGGTGAGCGGCGCCGCGTCGCCCCAGCGCTTGGCGAGCCAGGCGCCGCCGATCAGCGCCACTTGCATCAGCACGATCCGCCCGTAGAGCGCGCCGACGACCCCGCCCACCGCCTCGCCGCTGGCGGGCGGCGGCGGTGGCGGTGGGGGCGTCAAGCCGAGCGCCCGCGCGTTGCGGTCGACGAAGGCGGGGCGGTAGGGGCCGGTCAGCGTCGCGACGCCGCCACCGAGAAACGCGATTCCCAGCGCCAGCATCGCGCCGAGCCCGGCATCGGGGCCGGCGGTCGCGGCCGACCAGCCGGTCGAGAACAGCGCGAACAGCAGGACCAGATGCCCCAGGATGAAGCCGCCGGCATGCAGCGAGAAGAAGCCGATCATGTTGCGGTAGGTGCCGGCCCGCGTCACGCCGTTCACCTTGATCGTGCCGAGCAGGCTCACGGGCAGCAGGCGGATGCGGATCATCGTCCAGAAGGCGAGGATTACGGTCTCGGCCCAGTAGATCAGCAGGATCGTGAAGGCATTCCAGCCGAGCGCCTTCAGCCCGTAGAGCGGGATGAGGTTATAAGCCGCGAACAGCGTCGCGACCAGGATCCGTCCGATCAGCGATGCCGCACTGACGCCTGCCGACAGGCTGGCGCCGGAAGGCTCGCCGATCGCCGGCAGGCGCGGTTCCTGCGGCGAGGGCGCGCCCACCCGCGTCGCGCGGGGGCGGCGGCCGAAAAAACGCTGCTTCGATTCGAAGTCCATCGGGGCGCGCCGCGTCGTGATCGCGACCCGAGCATAGAGCGATATTCGGCGGCCGCTACCGGCCTTGCATCGGCACGGCGCGCTTACCCCCGGCTCTCGCGTCGGAGCGGCTATTTCCGCTCCACCGTATTGTGGACGCCGGCGTTCGAGACGTCCGGCTCCGGCGCGCCGGACGCAAGAGTCCACTGCACCTTGTGGTCCGCGCCCACCACCTTCAGCACGGTCGGGCCGGTGAGCTTCAGGGCGACCTCGTGCTTGGCGCCGCTGACCACCACCTCGGCGGGGCTGTCCTTCGCGGCGATCGTCGCCGCGACGACATTGTCGGCCGTGTCCACTCGCAAATGGTTCACCGTGCCGCCGGTCACGCGCAGCTTGGCGCCCTCCACCTGCAGCACGTCCGCGACCTCGAACGACACGACATGGTCGGCGCCCGCCACCGTGACGGTGCGGCATTCGCCCGTCAGCTTGATCCGGTTCGCGGCCCCGAAGATGCTGACATCCTTGCCGTTGCAGGCGATGTCGCGGGTCAGGCCGCTGCCCGAAACCTCGAGTTCCTGGGCGGAAGCGGGTGTGGCGCCGGCAAGGAGTGGCACCAAAGCGGCCGCGAGAAGGAATGAGCGCATCAAAGTCTCCATGGAAGATCTGTTTTGCCGGAAAAGCACGCCCTGGATGGAAAACGGCGATCGATCGGCCCGGCTGAATCGGCCGGGCCGCCGCAGTCGACGGGCCGGCCATGGCCAAAATGCGGCAAGCCCAGCTCGCGCGGAACCGGCCCGCGCGGAACGAAGCGCGGCCCTTGCGGAGGACGCGACCGCCTGCTCAACTCAGGGCCTCACGAAACAGATTCACAGGTGCGAGATGGCGGATCCGCTCAGGCCCCGGCCCGTCGACGTGGCGCTCTTCGGCGAGAGCCTGCTCGGGCAATCGACCGAGCCCAATTATTCCGGCGCCCCGTCCTTCCTGCGCCGGCGCTGGACGCGGACCCTGGAGGGCGTCGACGTGGCGGTGTTCGGCGTGCCGCTCGACGTCGCGACCTCCAACCGGCCCGGCGCCCGCTTCGGGCCGCGCGCCATCCGCGCCGCCTCCTCGATCCTCGACGGCGATCCCGTCTATCCGTTCGGCGTCGATATCTTTTCCGAGCTGGTGACGGTCGATGTCGGCGACGCGGTCTTCGACTATGGCCGGCTGGAGGACCTGCCGGCCGCGATCGAGCAGCAGGCGCGCGCTCTCGTCGAGGCCGGCGTGCATGTCTTCGCGCTCGGCGGCGACCATTTCCTCACCTGGCCGATGCTGCGCGCCACCGCCGCCAAGCACGGCCCGGTGGCGCTGGTGCATTTCGACGCCCATCAGGACACGTGGCCGGACGACGGCCGGCGCATCGACCACGGCACGATGATCGCCCGCGCCGCGACCGACCGGGTCATCGTTCCGGAACGCTCGATCCAGGTCGGCATCCGCACCCATGCGCCGCAGACCTGCGGGATCGAGATCATCCACGGTTACGAGCTGCCGCGCCTGACGCCGGAAGAGCTGGCGATGCGCATCCGCGGCCGCATCGGCGACCACAAGGCGTATCTGACCTTCGACATCGACTGCCTCGACCCGGCCTTCGCGCCCGGCACCGGCACGCCGGTCTGCGGCGGGCCGAGCTCGGCCTATGTGCTGGCGACGATGAGGGCGCTCGCCGACGTCCATTGGGTCGGCGGCGACGTCGTCGAGGTGGCGCCGGCCTATGACCACGCCGAGATCACGGCGCTCGCCGCCGCGACGATCGGGCAGGTCTATCTCGGCCTTCTCGCGGAGCGGAAGGAGAAGGGATTGCCGATCCTCTGAGGATTCCGGTGCGAACGGGCAAAAAAAGACCCCGATCTCGCGATCAGGGCTTAGGTCCATGAGATAAGTCGGAAAATGGAGAACGCGGGAAACCGCGTCAGCGCGCGACCGCCTGCTTGGTCACGATGGTCGTGCCGTCCTGCGTGTCGGCGGTGGTGGTGACGTAGCGCACCTCGCGCATCTCGCCCGGATGGGCGAGGATGAGGCGCATGCAGGCCTGATCCACGGTGCCGGGCTGGAGCTGGCACGGCGCCTGCCCATAGGCACGCGTTTCGAGCCGATCACCCTTGCCGGGCGTCTGGGTGATCGACGCAACGCTGGGGGACCGTGAAACACCGTCCGGCAGCGTGACGACGGCGCCGACGATGGTGGCAGCGGTGGCGACGACCGCCAATGACTTTGCGACAAGCATGATCCGCCTCCCTGTCTAGTGTTTAAATGCAACACTACGCCTATTTGTTCCCTTGGTTGCGTCACATCGCCGAAAGGTTCACGGCTCTCACGAAAAATTTACGAATCGCTCGGTGCTTGGCGCCCGCTTGTCGCCCGCGAGTCGAGCCGCTACAGCAGAAGCCGCTCGAAGATCGGGGATGGGCGCTGAATGCGCGCTGCGGGAGGACCGAATATGGCGCGTCAGGCAAAGGCCTCGCCGGTTGCGACGGGAGGCGCGCGGGCGCGCGGAGGCCGCGTCGCGATCTATGCCGGCTCCTTCGATCCGCCGACCAACGGCCATCTCGACGTC
>JBDHTH010000216.1:0-5531 GCA_039808545.1 Phreatobacteraceae bacterium
TCGCGAAGGAGCCGAGTGCGCCGTGATGGGCGACATAAGGATCGGTGATCGGCAGGATGACGCGCGCCTTGCCCTTGCCGAGCCACTCGTCGAGCAGCGCCTGCAGGTAGAGCACGTCCGGCTCCTTGTCGGCCCGGTGCTTGTCGTTCATGCCGTGGTCGGCGGTCAGCACCAGCCTGACGCCCTGCGCGTCGAGCAGCCCGACATAGCGGTCCATCATCGCGTAGAAGTCGTTGGCGATCTTGGAGCCCGGCGCCGCCTTGTGCTGAACGTAGTCGGTGGTCGACAGATACATCAGGTCGGGCCGCATGCGCTCGACGAGCTTGACGCCGGCCGCCATGACGAATTCCGAGAGCTCGGCCGAGTAGACGTTCGGAACAGGCATTCCGACCATATCGAGCGCATCGTCGATGCCGTGCTGCGCCTTCGTGACCGTATCGGCCTTCTCGGACGAGAAAGCGACCGCGCGGCCGGTCGACATGTCGAGGCCGTTGCCGAGCAGCGCCCGGAGCTTGTCCTTGGCCGTGACGACCGCGACCTTGGCGCCGGCGTCGTGGAAGGCTTTCATGATGGTCGGCGCGCGCAGGAACTTCGCGTCGTTCATCATCACTTCCTCGCCCGCCGCGCGGTCGTAGAAGTAGTTGCCGGCGATGCCGTGCACGGCCGGCGGGCGGCCCGTGATGATCGAGAGGTTGTTGGGATTGGTGAAGCTCGGGATCACCGACTTGGCCAGCGTGTGGTGGCCGGCATCCATCAGCCGCTTGAAGTTCGGCGCGACGCCGGCCGCGATGGCGGCTTCGATATAGCCAGGCTCCGAGCCGTCGATGCAGACGACGACGGTCGGGCGATCGGGCATGCGGTACGTCCGGCCGTTGGCCTCGATCGTCCGGTTGGTGAGATTGCTGTCCAGCATCGGTCGGTCTCCCGTCACGCGGCGCGGGCGATCGGCGTCGCGACGCCGAGCTCGCCGAGGACGGCGCGGATCGCATCCAGCGCGCCGTTCATATGGTCCGGCCCGAGCCGGCCGATGCAGCCGATGCGGAAGGAATCGGCGACCGTGAGCTTGCCCGGATAGATCACGTAGCCGCGCTCCTTCAGCTTGTCGTAGAAGGTCTGGAAGACGAAGCGCGGGTTCTTCGGCATGTGGAAGGTGACGATGATCGGCGCCTGAAGCCCCTGCGGCAGCAGCGTCTCGAAGCCGAGCGCCTGCATCCCCTCGATGAGTATCTTGGCGTTGCCGGCATAGCGCCCGCCGCGGCCCGGGACCCCGCCCTCCTCGAAGAATTCGGTCATAGCCTGATGGAACGCCACGATGACGTGGATCGGCGGCGTGAAGCGATACTGGCCGGTCTTCTTGAAGACCTGCCACTGGTCGTGCAGGTCGAGCGCCAGCGTCGTGGCATTGCCCTCGCATTTGGCAAGCGCTTCCTCGCGGCAGATGACGAAGCCGAGGCCCGGAACGCCTTCCAGGCACTTGTTGGAGGAGGCCGCGACCGCATCGATGCCGATCGCCTTCACATCGAGCGCCAGCGCGCCGAAGGCGCTCATGGAATCGACCAGGAACGACTTGCCGGCCTTGGCAACCAGCGCGCCGATATCCGCGATCGGGTTGAGGATGCCGCTGGTCGTCTCGCAATGCACCGCGAAGACATGGGTGATCGAGGGCCGCTCGGCGAGCAGCTTGGCGATCGCCGCCACATCCGGCGGCGTGTCCTCGGGGGTCTCGTGCACGACGCTCTTGCGCTTGGCGATGTCGAGGATCTTCTTGGCGCGCTTGCCATAGGCGCCGTTGATCAACACCAGAACCTCGCCATCCGCCGGCACGAAGCTCGTCAGCATCGCCTCGACCGCGAAGGTGCCCGAGCCCTGCATGGGTACGGTCACATGCGTGCCCTGCCCGTTGACGATCTCGGGCAGGCGCTGGAGCACCTCGGTGTTGATCTTCAGGAAGGTCGCGTCGCGCGAGCCCCAGTCATGGACCATCACCGCCTTGACGCTCTTGGAGGTGGTCAGCGGACCCGGCGTCAGCAGCAGCGGATCGCCGGTCTCGGAGCGGGCGGGTTCGAAGGCGGCCATGAACATCTCCCTGGCATGAGGCGCCGCATGGCGCGCTGTTGGCGGCACAGTAGGCACGGCTTACCTATCGATCCAATCTTTTGTTAGTATATCGTCCATAGATCAGATCTATGGGTTTGCGATGACGCCCGCGCTCCTTCTCGCCTTTCATCGCGTCGCCACGACCGGCTCCTTCTCGGTGGCGGCGCGCACCCACGGCCTCAGCCAGCCGACGCTGTCGACGCAGGTGAAGCAGCTGGAGCAGCGCTACGGCGTCGCGCTGTTCGAGCGCGTCGGCCGCGGCGTGCGCCTCACCGCGGTCGGCCAGAACCTGCTGCCGATCACCAGCCGCATGATCGGCGCGATGGATGCCGCCGCCGAGCTCCTCGGCGCGACGAGCGCCGCCACGCGCGGCCATCTCCGCGTCGGCGCCGACAGCGCCTATCATGCGATTCCACTGCTCGCCGCCGTGCGCCGGCTGCATCCGGGGCTGGTCTTCACGCTTCGGGCCGGCAACTCCGAAACGCTGCTCGAGCAGGTCCTCGCCTACGAGACCGACGTCGCGGTGCTGGCCAAGGCGGTGTCCGATCCGCGCCTGTCCTCCCGCCCGCTGAAGCGCGACCGGCTGGTGATGTTCGTGCCGCCGGGCCATCCCATCGCGTCGAGCGGCCCGATCTCGCTGGCCGAGCTCGCCGGCCGCGACCTGGTGCTGCGGGAGCGCGGCTCGATCACGCGCGAGGCGTTCGAAAGCGCCCTCGCCCGCACCGGCGTGCGTCCCGGCGCGCTGTTCGAGGTGGAATCGCGCGAAGGCGTCCGCGAGGCCGTCGATGCCGGCTTCGGCATCGGCGTCGTGTTCGAAAGCGAGTTCGGCCGCGATGGCCGCTTCGTGCAGGTCGAGGTGGCGGGCGACGCGCTCGAGGTCGGCGAATATGTCGTCTGCCTGGAGGAGCGCCGCCGCCTGCCGCTGGTGCGCGCCTTCCTCGATGCCGCCGAGCGGGCGGCGCAAGACCAAAACTGACGACGGCGCTCACAAAACAATTGACGAAGCCACATTTTGCCACAAAATACTGTATATCATCGCATTGAACCTATTACATCCTCGCGGCGACTCTGGCAGAGTGACGGCCTGCCGGGCATTTCCCTTGCATCTCGCGCCGGCGCTCTCGGCGTGCCGAGAGTGAGATGATGCCGTTCCACCCGACCCCGTGACATTTCGCGTCCTTCGGAGGTGAGTGAATTGATCGCTGAATCGGACATCCTCGCTACACTCTTGGGCAGCGTCGCGCTGCTGCTTTGGGGTGTCCGAATGGTGCGCACGGGCATGACCCGGGCTTTCGGCGGCACGCTGCGGCAGGTTCTCGCCGCCTCCTCCCAGAACCGCCTCACGGCGTTCGGCTCCGGCGTCGCCGTCACGGGCCTCGTGCAGAGCTCCACCGCCACGGCGCTGCTGCTCGCCTCCTTCGCGGGGCGCGGCCTCGTCGCGTTGCCGGTCGCGCTCGCCGTGATGCTCGGCGCCGATGTCGGCACGGCGCTCGCCGCGCAGGTTCTGTCCTTCGACATCAAATGGATCTGGGCGCTGCTCGCCTTCGCGGGCTTCATCCTGTTCCAGGCCGCCGGCACGGAACGGCCGAAGGCCACCGGCCGGATCATGATCGGCCTTGCCCTGATGCTGCTCGCCCTCACGCTGATCGGCGGCGTCGGCAAGACGCTCCGGGAGAACTGGCTGTTCGCCATGGTGCTGAGCGCGCTTGCCGGCCATGCGATCGTCGCGGTCGTGTTCGGCGCCTTCATCACCTGGCTCGCGCATTCGAGCCTGTCGATGTTCCTGTTCGTGATGTCGCTCGCCTCCAGCGGCGTGCTGCCGACCTCTTTGGCGCTGGCGCTGGTGGTCGGGGCCAATATCGGCGGCGGCTTCGCGCCCTTCGCGGCCCTGACCGGCTCGGCTCCCGTCGCCCGGCAGGTGCCGCTCGGCAACCTCCTCATGAAGATCGCCGGCGGCCTGCTGGTCCTGCCTTTCCTCGGCATCGCCGAACAGTTGCTGACTCATGTCCAGGCCGATCCCGGCCGGATCACGATCAACTTCCACACGGCCTTCAACATCGCGCTGGCGATCCTCTTCCTGCCGCTCGTCAATATCGTGGCGACCGCCGCCCGGCGCATCCTGCCCGAGGTCGTCGAGGCCGAGACCGATGCCGGACGGCCGCGCCATCTCGACCCGAACGTCATCGCCGAGCCCTCCGAGGCGCTCGCCTGCGCGATGCGCGAGACGCTGGTGATGGGCGATCAGGTGTCGAGCATGCTGCGGCAGGCGCTCGTCGTCATCGAGGGCAACGACAACAAGCTCGCCAAGGAGCTGGAAAAGCGCGACGACACCGTCGATGCGCTGCACGAGGCGATCAAGCTCTACCTCGTGCAAGTCTCCAAATCCGAGATGAGCGAGGAGGAAAGCCGGCGCTACGCCGAGATCCTCACCTTCACGACCAACCTGGAGCATATCGGCGACATCATCGACAAGAACCTGATGGAGCTCGCCCAGAAGAAGATCAAGAGCAAGGTCAACTTCTCGCCCGAGGGCCTCGCCGAGATCCGCAAGTTCCACGGCCGCGTGGTCGACAATATGCGCCTCGCCTTCAACGTCTTCGCGACCCGCGACGTGAACCTGGCGCGCCGGCTCCTCGCCGAGAAGACCGTGATGCGCACCGCCGAGCTCGACGCCGCCGAGAACCACTTCGCGCGCCTGCGCGACGGGCGCGCCGACTCGATCGAGACGAGCGCGATCCATCTCGACATCATCCGCGACCTGAAGCGCATCAACGGTCACCTGACCTCGGTCGCCTATCCGATCCTGGAGGCGACCGGCGAGCTGGCCGCGAGCCGCCTGCGCCCCCTCGCGAAGGAAGCGGAGGAGACCGAGCCGGCCGCCGCGATCGGCGCCGGGATCGTCGCGCCCGGCAAGTAGAACCCGGCCCCTCATCCCAGACGGACGAGGATCGCGCCGGCGAGGATCATCAGGCATCCCGTGAGCCTGGCGGCGGTCGCACGCTCGCCGAGCCACAGCATGGCGATCCCGCTGCCGAACAGCACCGAGGTCTCGCGCAGGGTCGCGACCACCGCGATCGGCGCCACCGTCATCGCCCAGATCGCGATCCAATAGGAGAAGAGCGACAGCGCGCCGCCGAGGAACGGCTTGCCGTTGGTGAGCACGGCTTGGCGCAGCACCCCGGCCCCGCGGCGCCACAGCACGACCGCCGCCATCACGGCGCCGTCGCACACGAACAGCCAAAGCGAATAGCCATGCGCCGAGCCGGAGGCCCGCCCGCCGAGCCCGTCGACCACCGTATAGCCCGCGACCGTCAGCGCCGTCGCGAGCGCCCAGCCGAGCGCGCGCCGGTCGACCGAGAACAGCGACCGGCCCGGCCTGACCGATACCATCCACAGGCCCGCGATCAGGATCGCGACGCCGGCCGAGGCGCGCG
>JBDHTH010000217.1:0-5522 GCA_039808545.1 Phreatobacteraceae bacterium
GCGCCCGCGCGAGGCCTATACGCAGCGCCTGATCGCGGCGGCCGAGCTGACCGTCAAGGGTTGAGCGGCCCGACGCGATCCGCCTTTCGCGGCATGTCCCCACCCAAGAACATCCCCGCCCAAGAAAAAGGCCGGCAGAAAAAGGCCGGCCAGGAGGCCCGGCCGGCGCATTCTTGAGTCGTTTCTTGTTGTTTGTCGCGGGTTCAGCTCTTCACGGCGCCGGCCGTCAGGCCCGAGACCATGTAGCGGCGGAACACGTAGTAGATGATGGCGGGCGGGATCGCGTAGATGAGGCCCGTCGTCATCAGCAGCTCCCAGGGCGAGTCGTCGGCCGCCAGGAAGTTGCCGAGCGCCACCGGCAGGGTCAGCGACTTGTCGTTGGAGAGCAGCAGGAACGCGTAGAGATATTCGTTCCAGGCGAGCAGCACCGCGTAGATGCCGATGGCGACCAGCGAGGGGCCCATCAGCGGCAAGTAGACGAGGCGGAAGAGCTGCATCGCCGAGGCGCCGTCCATCACGGCCGCCTCGTCGAGCTCGTAGGGGAGCTTGTCGGAGGCCTGCTTCAGCACCCAGATCGCGTAGGGGCTGGCGATCGTCACCATGGCGAGGATCAGCGCCCAGCGGCTGTTCAGGAGGCCGTAGATGCCCATCGTGCGGTACATCGGCACCGCCAGGAAGGCGGCCGGGATGAAGTAGGTGAACAGCGCGAGGTTCATCACCCAGCGCCCACCCATCACCTTCAGCCGGCTGATCGCGAAGGCGGCCGAGGTCGCGATGACCAGCGTCAGGAGGCCGGTGAGGAAGGCGATCAGCACCGAGTTGCCGAGCTGCACCCAGAAGTTGGAGAGAAAGTAGTGCTTCTGGCCGAACACCACCTCGAAATTGCGCAAGGTGGGATTGTGCGGCCAGAGATTGCCCGAGAACGCGTCCTGCTTCTCCGAGAAGGCGAAGAGCGCGAGGTGATAGATCGGCAGGATGGTCCAGATGAAGACCGGGATGCCGATCAGCAGCAGCTTGGCTTCGGTCGCGACCGCCCGCCAGCTCATCGGGTTGTCCTTGACTTCGGTGTTCATCGCGACAGCCTCTTCATCATGAAATAGACGAGCGGCAGCACCAGCGGCATGGCGCAGACGATGGTCGCCATCGCGAGATTCACCTGGTCTAGTCGTATGTAGCGGATGCCAAGCGTGGCGAGCACATGCGTCAGGTCGGCCGGCCCGCCGCCGGTCAACAGGTAGACGCTGTTGAAGTCGCCGAGCGACCAGATCGTCGAGAGGATCGCGCAGGTCAGGTAGAGGTTCTGGAGCGAGGGCCAGGTGATATGCGCGAATTTCTGCACGTTGCTCGCCCCGTCCACCGAGGCGGCCTCGTAGAGATCGGAGGCGATCGCCAGGCGCCCCGAGATCAGGATGATCGTCCAGAAGGGCAGCGACTTCCAGATATGCACGAGGATCGCCAGGAACAGCGCCAGCGTCGGATGGTTCAGCCAGTTCGGTCCGTCCTCGGCGGTCCAGCGGAAGATCTGCTGGTTGATCAGCCCCCATTCGGGGTTGAGCATGAAGCGGACCGACAGGATCGTCGGGATCGAGGGCACGGCCCAGGGCAGGATGAAGATCACCGAGAGCCAGCGGATCCAGGCCCGCTGCTGGATGAAGAAGCCCGAGAGCAGCAGCGCGATCGCCATCTTGATGTTGATCGCGACGATCAGGAAGCCGAGCGTGTTGACGTAGGACCTCAGGAAGATCGGGTCCTCGTAGAGCGCCACATAGGCCTTCGGATCGGCCGCGACCCAGAGCCCGTAGAGCACCGGATAGATGACGAAAGCGATGAAGACGAGAAGATAGGGCGTGATGAGGATCAGGCCCCACATCTGCCAGGAGGACAATTTGCCGCTACCGGGAGCCTCGTAGGCGGCACCGGAGGTGGGCATGGTCGCCGAAGTCATGCGCCGCTCCCATTCTGAGACGCTTCTCATGGTCCCGCGCGCGGCCGCCCCAAGGGGCGTCCGTGGCGGCGGGCGGGGGTGACGGGCCGTGCCGGGCGGCGCGGCCCGCCGGCGTTTCTCAGTTCGCGACGGCCTTGATGCGGGCGAGCATCTCGTCGACCGCCTTGTCGACCGGCACCTTCTCGTTGAGGACGCGGTTGGCGGCCTTGGCCCAGACGTTCTCGTTGTTGAGGATCGTGAACTTCCAGTTCTTGGTGAACTCGAAGGTCACGGTGCCGTCCTTGTACTGGTTGTAGACCGACTTGCGATGCGGGTCGGCCTGCCAGAAGGGGCTTTCCTGCGCGACCTTGGTCACAGGGAACCAGCGGCCGAGCGCGCCCTCGACATAGGGGCGAAGGTTCTCGTCCTGCAGCAGGAAGGCGACGAACTCCTTGGCACGGGCCTTGTTCTTGGCATTGGCGAAGACCACGCCGGTCTTAACGGCGGTGCGGTACTTCATCGGCGTGCCGTCGGGCTTGATCGGGAAGCCGGCCGTGCGGATGTTCTTCTCGTAATTCGCCTTCGCCTGGTCGCGCTGCTCCTGGGTCAGCGTCGTGTTGTTGATGTCGTCCAGCCATTTGGCGACGATCGAGATCGTCGCGTTATGGGTCATGATGATCGTCTTGTTGTGGAACGAGACGTTGTTGTCGGGGTCCTTCCAGCTCGTGGCGGAGGGCGGCACGCAGCCGTCGACATAGGGCTGGACATAGTCGGTGAGCGCGCCGACGAGGCCCTTCTTCACGGCCGGGTCGTCGACCAGCAGCTTGCCGTTGTCGTCGACCAGCTTGACGTTGTAGGCGTCCGCGAAGGTCAGGAACGAATAGAAGGAATCGCTCGCATCGACGCCGAGCGGCTGGCCGACCGCGTAGACGCGGCTGCTGGTCGCCTTGCGATAGGCCGGCTGGGCGGTCTTGCACCACCAGCCCCAATACTCCTTCCAGGTCTTCGGGATATCGGCCTCCTTGAGGCCGGCCTTCTCCAGCATGTCGATCCAATACTGGATATGCATCGTCTGCTGCTTCAGCGGGAAGGCGTAATAGGCCTTCTTCTTGGTCGCGTCATTGTAGAGATAGGCGGTCTCGACCGTGTTCGGCGCGAACTGGTCCTTGAGCGGCTCGATGACCGAGCTCAGATCCTCGAGCTTGTTCTCGAAAGCCCATTTGCCGGTCACCTGGAAGTCGTAGACATCCGCATAGGCGACATCCGGCACGGTGCCGGCGTCGAGCGCCGACACGGTCTTCGGAATCATGTCCTGCACGGCGTATTGCGACAGGTCGACCTTGACCTTGGTCTTGTCCTCGAACTTCTTGATCGCCGCGAACAGGGCGTCATCCTCGGACTTGTAGAAGCCCTTCACCCACCAGACCGTGAGCGTTTCCTGCGCGGCGGCCGGCAGCGACATCGCGGCGAGCGAGGCGGCGGCAAGCGCGAGACGACGAAATTTCCATGCTGACACTGTAGTCTCCTCCCTGGACATTCGACATCACCGACCGAAGCCGGTTGTTGTTTCTTTGATTGGTTGCAGTCTGGCCTTCGCGAACAGCGCCGTCAATTCGCAACGGCCGGGCGCGAACCGAATTGTGACCGGGTCGGTGGAACGGGATTGCGCGCGCCCTCTGCCCGCCTCCCGATCTCAGCCGCCGATGCCGGCGAGCACGCGCGCGAAGATGTCGGGCGGCCCCATCTGCCCGCCCTTCAGCATGATCTCGATGCCGTCGAGGCGGGGATCGTCGCTGCGGCCGATCGAGATCGTCGAGCCGCTGCCGAGCGTCACCTTGTGCACGAGCCCCCAGAGGGCGAGCGACTTGGCGGCGAGGCTGGAGGTGTCGCCGCCGGCGATCACCAGCCGCTTCACAGGATGGCGGTCGAGGATGCGCCGCGTCAGCGCCGCGGTGGCGGCCGCGACCGCCGAAGCAGGCGGGCCGCCGGCGCCGTCCGGCGCGCGCGTCACCAGCATCGCGTGCCGGCCCTCGGCGAGCCGGCGCGCGGCGCCAAGCGCGACGTCCTCGGCATAGGCCGCGTCGGCAACCAGCCGGCTGGCGTCGAGCTCTGTGCGCGCGAAACCGGTCGCGGCCTCGACCTGGCGGCGCGTCACCGGCGAGAGGGAGCCGACCATGGCGAGCACCGGGCCGACGGCGGGCGCAAGCTGCGCCGGAGCCGGTGCGGCGGCCTGCTCGGCCGTCAGGGCGCGGGCGACGCTCGAAGCGCCGATCGCCAGCATCGGGCCACGCGCCGCATGGCGCCAGAGCGCCCGGCCGATCGGCGCGAGATCGGCCTCGCGCGACACGTCGAGCAGCACCGGGGCGGCGCCCGCGAGGGCGTCGAGCCGCGCGTCGAAATCGCCGGCCTCGTAGGCGCGGTAGTCGATGGCGGCGATCCCGGCGAAGCCTTGCGCCTCCAGGTGCGTCGCGAGATCCGATTCCGCCATCGGCGTCACCGGATGCGCCTTCATGGTCGGATGGCGGTCGATGCGGGCCACTTGGCCGCCGGCGCTCACGGCCGCGAAGAGATGGCCGAACAGGCAGTAGCGGCCGAGATTGGGCTGGCCGCCGACGATCGCCAGCAGCGGGTTCGGGAAGAAGGGCCGCAGCGTCCCGGCCGCGACCGCGATGTTGCCGACATGCGGGGCGCTGTCGAAGGTCGAGCAGATCTTGTAGTGCAGGATCCGCACGCCCTCAGCCGCGAAGAACGCGCCGGCCGGCTCCAGCTCGGCGCGCATCGCGACCGGCGCCATGGACCGGGCCGCGCCCGCGATGCCGATGGCGTCGAGCGGGCCGGCGGCCGCGAGCTGCGCGGCGCTCGGCACGCGGAGGAACAGCAGCGCCTTCAGGCCGCGCTCCGCAAGCGTCGCCAGCGTATCGGTCGCGCCCGTGAAATCGTCGCCGTACCAGCCGATGCGCGCCGCCATCACGCGCCCTTGCCGAAGAAGGCGAGCGCCGCCGCGAGCGCGCCGTGCGTCCGCGCCGCCTCGGCGACGGATCGCCCGGCCGCCACCGCGTCCCAGGCCTGGCGGATGCTGGCGACGCCGGCCGCCGGGCCGCCCGGATGCGCCATGACGCCGCCGCCCGCCAGGAACAGCAGGTCGGTCGTCCCGATGGCCTCATAGGTCGCCTCGGCGGTACCGGCCCATTGGCCGTTCGAGACGGCCGGCAGCACCGCGTCGTCCGTTCCGTCGGCGAGAGGCGCGAGGCAGTCATGGGCCGCCGCGACCACCTCGGCGTTGGCGAGCGCGAATTTGCCGTTCAGCCCGTAGACATGCATGTGGTCGATGCCGGCGAGGCGCCACAGCGCCTGATAGGCCGGAAAGCCGATGCCGAGCAGCGGATGGCGCGACAGCGCGCCATAGCCGTTGCGGTGGCCGTGGATCGCGAGATCGGTCGCGCGGCGCAGCGTCTGGATGGCGGAGAAGCCGCACCAGTTGAGGCTCGCCATCACGCAGGTGCCGCCCTCGCGCGCGACGAGATCGGCGTGGCGGCGCATCGCGTCGGTCTCGTCCGTGATGTTGAACGCGACCATGACCTGCTTGCCGGTCTTGTCG
>JBDHTH010000218.1:0-5503 GCA_039808545.1 Phreatobacteraceae bacterium
CATCTGTCGACCCGCGGCCTCACACCGGCCGAGTATCGCGCCCGCTACAAGCTGTCCGCGGACTATCCGATGGTGGCGCCGAACTACTCGCTGCAGCGGCGGGAGGTCGCCAAGCGGCTGGGCCTGGGGCGGAAGAAGGCAGAGGCGGCAGAGGCGGTCGAAACGTCACATGGCGGCCCCACGGCCGCTTCGCCTCGCAAGCGCGGCACGCACTCGAAGGCCATCGCGTCAGCCGCGCCGCAAGTAAAGCGCGGGGCCAAGGGAAAGCAGTCCACGAAGTCGCGCACAGCTCGGCCGGCGAAGTAGCCGCGCCATCAGCCGTTCGCTCAGGGCCTCAAGGAATCGCGCTTACGGGATCGGCTGCGAGGCATGAGCTTCTCAGTCCGAACGCTCCTGGGCCAACTACTAAGCTATTCCATCGTCTGGCGGGTGGAGAAATACGCGCTCAACGCTCGCCGTCGCAGGTGGCGGGACAGCGCAGACATGACGCCGGTGGCGAGCAGGCAATAGACGCCCATGGTCGCGATCTGATGGTCGAACGGCACGGCGATATCGATGAGATATCCACCCGACGCCAGCCAACGATCCACCCCTCGACCAGATCCTAAAGCAGGGAAGACAGCAGGGACTTCGTGTAAGGGTGCTGCGGCCGTTCGAAAATGTCTGCGGTCGGGCCTGTCTCAACGATCTCGCCGCCTTGCATGACCGCAACCCTGTCCGCCAGGAACTCGACGACGCCGAGATCGTGCGAGATGAAGAGATATGCCACGCCTGACTGCTCCTGAAGATCGAGCAGGAGGTTGATGATCTGCGATTGGATTGAGACATCGAGCGCCGAAACGGGCTCATCGCAAATGATGAGCGACGGCTGAAGCGCCATCGCTCTCGCTATGCCAATCCTCTGGCGCTGTCCCCCGCTGAACTCGTGCGGATATTTGTCGAGCTGTTCGGGGCGCAGCCCGACCATCACCGCGAGCTCTTCAACGCGCCGGTCACGCTCCGTCCGTGGATAGCCGAAAATCTCAAACGGCTCACCGATGATGCGCCGAATGCTGAAATGCGGGTCAAGGGAGGAGTATGGATCCTGGAAGATCATCTGGACTTCACGTCGGATTCTCTTCAACTCGTGCCGCGACATAGCGAGGAGGTCGCGCCCCCGGAAGCTTATCTTCCCGGCCAGCGGTCTCGCGAGCCCGACGATCGAGCGTGCGAGCGTCGACTTGCCGGACCCGCTTTCACCGACAATGGCGAGAGTCTCGCCGGGGGATACCTCCAGGCTGACGTCGCGCACTGCCCGATATTCGCCGAACGCAACCGTCAGCGACGATATCGACAGGAGTGGCCCCTCGCCCATCACGTGTTCGTCTCCCGCGTGGTCTGCGCGCGCTCGTCCACCAGCCAGCATCTTGCCCGGCGCGATGTTTCACCTGCCCGTGCGCCGAGTAGGGGCGGCTCGGCTTGCCTACAGCGGTCATGGACATGGCCGCAGCGCTCCTGGAAACGGCAGCCGCGTGGCAGGCTGGCAAGATTCGGCACGACGCCGGGGATGGTCGGCAATCGCTCACCGGTCCGCTTGCGCGAATGCCGGGCAAGAGCGGCGAGCAGCCCCTGCGTATAGGGGTGCAAAGGTGCATTCAGGACATCCTGCGCTTCCCCCTCCTCGACAACCACACCGGCGTACATCACACATACCCTGTCGGCAATCTCGCGCACGACGCGCAGGTCATGGGTGATGAACACCATCCCCGCGCCGACCTGTCGCTGGAGCCTGGCCAGGAGTGCCAGAATCTTGGCCTGTGTGGTGACGTCGAGCGCAGTCGTCGGCTCATCGGCGAAGATCACGGCCGGGTCGCAGGCGAGTGCCATGGCGATCATCACGCGCTGACGCATGCCGCCGCTCAACTCGTGCGGATATTGGTCGATGCGCCGCCCAGGATCGGCTATCCCGACGATCTCCAACAGCTCGATCGTACGCGCCCTGGCCGCGGCACGGTCCATGCCGCGGTGCCGCCGCAGGGACTCGATGATCTGCGAGCCGACCCGCATGATCGGATTGAGCGACGTCATCGGCTCCTGGAAGATCATGCCGATGCGGGCGCCTCGGATGTCGCACATCGCTCGCTCGTCAAGAGCGAGGATATTGTCGCATCCGGCGATTCTGGCGGCGCCTTCCTCCACCCGGCCGGCAGTTGGCGGGATCAGCCGCATCACGGACAACAGTGCAGTGCTTTTCCCGCAGCCGGATTCACCGACGATGCATAGCGTCTCTCCGCGCCGCACCGAGAATGAAATCCCGTCGACAGCATTGATCGCTCCAAATCGGGTTCGCAGGCCCTCGACCTCGAGGGCCTGCGCTTCCGCTTCACGACAGCTTCCTGTCAAAGCGAGGCTCCAACTCTCCGACAGCTTAAAGCGACAGAAGGCAGCGCTTGGCGGACCGGGCCATGGCGGCCTTCCGATGCTCGCTAAAGTTCCTATGTCCGAAGTCGCACTCAGCCAGTCCGCACACCGTCGAGAATGGGCACCTCGTAGCTGTACGCCTCGAAGCTCTTCACGCGCTTGCCGAGCCCGATGAGTTGCTTCTGATTATACAGAGAGATGGCGGGCACCTCGGTGTTCCACAGCAGGCCGGCGAGTTCCTTGTATATGGCGGCGCGCGCAGCCTGATCCATGGTGGTGCGTCCCTTCGCGATCAACTCATCCACCTTGGCACTGGAGAAGCCGCTCCAGTTCAAGCCTTTGCCGGTCCCATACCAACGGTCGAAGCGCCAGTCGGCCACCGGGATCGAGGTGCCGATGAGATACATGTGGCAGGCGTCACTCCCGAAGCCGTTACCCTTGCCCGGCTGCGGACGGGAAACGCCCTGTAGGAAGGCAGCCCATTCGAACACTTTGAACTCGGTCTTCAAGCCGATCGCATTTAGATATCCTTGCACCGCTTCCGCCGCTTCCTTGTCCTTGAGGTAGCGCCCCTGGGGCGTCCAGATCACGATCGGCTCGGTCTGCCCGCCGGGATAGGCCTCGGCGAAGATCTTCTTGGCCCGCTCGGGATCGTACGGATGAGCCTCGAGGGGCGTGTACGCCTGACAGCCCGTGGTGAGATAGCTGTCGGGAACGCCGGCGAAGCCACCGAGGATCTTTTCGATGATTGCCTTGCGGTCGATAGCGTAGTTGAGGGCGTGGCGCAGCTTCGGATTGTCGAATGGCGCCCGCTTGGGATTCAGGACCATGAATACCTGCAGCGTGCTCGGCAGCACCTCCAGGCGCACGTCCGGCCTGTTCTGAAGACGCGGTGCCCCCTCAGGCGGAATCAGGCTGACGATATCCGCGTTACCGGTTTCCATCTCGACCAGCCGAGCACCGCTTTCGGGAATGGCACGGATGATGATCCGGTCGAAATGTGCCGCCGCACCGCCAGGCCCTTTGGCACGGACGACCTCGACCTGCTCACCTGGCGACCAGTCGCCGAGCGCGTAGGGGCCGGTACCAACCGGATTGCGTCCGTAGTCGCGTCCCCATCTGGTGACCGCTGCCGGGCTATTCATCGAGGCGGAGAACTCCGCGAGCCCCTCGAGGAGCGAGGCATAGGGCGTCTCGGTCTTCAGCGTGACGGTGTTCTCATCGACCACCTCGACAGTGCTGATCGGCGCGAAGACGGAGCGGCTTGGCGAGCCGAATTTCGGATCGCGCAGCCGGTCAAGATTGAACTTCACCCCCTCGGCGTTGAACGGCGTGCCATCGTGAAAGGTAATGCCGCTCTTGAGCTTGAAGGTCCAGGCCAGCCCGTCGGGGCTGATCTGCCAGCTTTCGGCAAGGTCTCCCTCGATGCCCGACAGGCTGGTGTCTTTCCAGCGCGTCAGTCGGTTGAACAGCAGGGCAAGGACCGTTTCCGCAGTGCGCGAGACAGTGAGCGCGGGATCGAGCACGTCAACACCGGCCCCATCGATGTAGACGAGCTCACCACCAGCGGCCCCGGCCGACTTAAGCGACAGCAAGGATGCTCCCGCGAGCGTCCCACCGAGAACGAGCATGCGGCGGCGCGAAATCGTTATTGCATTGCCTGTCATTGGACTTTCCCCTTTGTTTATCTACGTCGTCGTCGATCTCTTCTTGTTCGTCTTCGGATCGAAGTAGTCCCGGGTGGCGTCGCCTAGGACGTTGAAGGACAGGATCACCAAGAAAAGCGCGGCGCCGGGCGCGAAAACGACGTGCGGCGAACTGAAGATGTGCGCCCGGCTGCCGGCGATCATCGCGCCCCATTCCGGTGTCGGCGGCTGCGGTCCCATCCCGAGAAAGCTCAGCCCGGAGGCGATCAACACGGCTTCGGCCAGTGCGATGCTCGCCTGTACCATCAGCATGCCGCGCGTATTGGGCAAAACATGCAGACAGATCAGCCTCAGATCGCTCGCCCCGAGCGTCAGCGAGGCGTTGACGAACTCCCGCGTTCTGAGACTCTGCACCTCGGTGAAGTAGAGACGGGCGAAGACCGGCATTGTCGAAATCGCGATCGCGAGCGTCAGGCCGACCAGACCGGCGCCGAAGATCGTCAGGAGAACGATCGCGATCAGGATGCGCGGGAAGCCGACCATCGCATCGATGACCCGCACGAGGATCGCGCTCAAATAACCGGTGTAGTAGCCGGCCGCCGTGCCGAGCACGATGCCGGAGAACGCGCTCACGAGGACGCTGATCAGCGCCACGGTCAGCGTCGCCCGAGCGCCCCAGATGATCCGCCCGAGCAGATCGCGGCCCATCTCGTCGGCACCAAGCGGCAGGCCCCAACCCGGCGGGCGCAGCGATCGCGACAGGTCGATCGCCGTCACCGAGGTCCAACTATAGAAGGCGGGCGCCAGCAGGCCCGCGACGCAGAAGGCGAGCAGGATGACAAGGCCGGCGAGCGCCGTGAAGCGACGCAGGTCGATGAGAAAGCGGATGAAGCCCAGCATGCGCCTCACCGCCCGCGCGTCGTGCGCGGATCGACGAGGCCGCCAACGATCTCGGCAAGGGTGTTGCACAGCACTACCGTGATGCCGAAGACGAGCACGCATCCCTGCACAACGTTGTAGTCGCGCGCCATCAGGCCATCGATCATGTATCGGCCAAGGCCAGGCCACGCGAAGATCGTCTCCACGATGATCGCCCCACCGAGCAGGCGTCCGAACTGCACGCCGACCAGCGTGATCAGCGGCAGGATGGCGTTGGGTAAGCCATGGCGCCATATCACGGCGGCGGACAGCAGCCCCTTCGCCCTGGCCGTACGCATGAAGTCCTCGCTGGCGACGGACAGCATGTTGGAGCGAATGAGCCGGGCGAAATTGGCGAGATAGGCCGCGCTCAGCGTCATGGCCGGCATGATCAGGTGCCGCCATTGGCTGCTGCCGGTCGGAGGCAGCCAGCCGAGATAGGCCGAAAACAGCAGCATCAGCAGCAGGCCCAGCACGAAGTCCGGCACGGATACGCCGATAACCGCACCTCCGGTGACGAGATTGTCGAGCATCGAGTT
>JBDHTH010000219.1:0-5493 GCA_039808545.1 Phreatobacteraceae bacterium
CTTGGGCTTGCTCGCCATCCGGCGCGCGCGAGGAGGAGTTCGGCGATGATCAGCGTGGTCATTCGGAGCGACGGTCATCCCGGCAAGCTGGTCGGCACGCTGGCGCCGCTGGTCTCGGGCGCGGCCGCGGGCGTCATCCGCGACGTCGCGATCCTCTCGGCGCGGCCGAGCGGGATCGTCGAGGGCATCGCGGATCAGACCGGCGCGCGGATCGCCCCGAGCCTCAAGCAGGCGCTGGAAGAAGCGCGCTCGCCCTGGATCCTCAGCATCGAGGCGGGCACGCGGCTCGAGCCGGGCTGGGAGGACGGGGCGCGCGATTTCATCGAGGCCTCGGCGCGCGGCGGCAAGGCGATCGCGCTGTTCCGCCTGCGCAGCGACCGCAAAGGGCTAAGCGTCCGGCTCCGCGACCGCGCCGCCGGCCTTCTCCTGCGCGTCTCGGGCCGGCTCGACCGCAGCCCGGCCTTCCTCACGCACCGCGACGTCCTCAAGCCCGAGGGCGCGGCACGCCGCGCCGTCGTGCAGCTCGACGCGGTGGCGCTCAGGATCAGCGCGACCTAGCGACGTAATTCACCTCGATCCGTCATGGCCCGGTTTATCCGGGCCATCCACGACTTGCGGCATCAAAAGCCGCCTCGGCCCCCTTGCCTTCGAGCCTCCGGCCAAACCCATTCGTCCCAAGTCGTGGATGGCCCGCCTTCGCGGGCCATGACGATGGGTTCGGAGGCGAGGCCGCGCCCGCTCAGAGCTGGCGGGCGTTGAAGGTGTTGCAGGCGTTCATGTCGCCGGTCTGGAAGCCGGTCATGAACCAGCGCATGCGCTGCTCCGAGGTGCCGTGCGTGAAGGAATCGGGCACCACATAGCCCTGCGACTGGCGCTGGAGGCGGTCGTCGCCGATCGCGGCCGCGGCCTCGAGCGCCTCCTTCACCTCGCCCTGCTCCAGGATCCTGGCGCGCTGGTCGGTGCGCTTGGCCCAGACGCCCGCGAAGCAGTCAGCCTGCAGCTCGACGCGCACCTGCAGCGCGTTGGCCTCGCGCTCGCTCATCTGCTGCTGCGCCTGCTGCACGCGCGGCAGGATGCCGATCAGGTTCTGGATGTGGTGGCCGACCTCGTGGGTGATCACATAGGCGTAGGCGAAATCGCCGTTCACCCGGAACTTGGTCCGCATCTCGTTGAAGAAGGACAGGTCGATATAGACCTTGCGGTCGTTCGGGCAATAGAACGGCCCCATCGCCGACTGCGCGAAGCCGCAGCCCGACTGGGTGGCCCGGCTGAACAGCACCAGGCGCGGGCGCTCATAGGTGCGGCCGAGCTGCTTGAAGATCTCGCCCCAGGTGTCCTCGCTCTGGGCGAGCACCGCCTTGGCGAATTCGCCGACCTGGTCGTTGGCGGCGTTCGGCGCCGGGGCCGAGGGGCCGCGCGGCGATT
This sequence comes from Phreatobacteraceae bacterium, assembly GCA_039808545.1. GTDB lineage: Bacteria > Pseudomonadota > Alphaproteobacteria > Rhizobiales > JBDHTH01 > JBDHTH01. The sequence goes on from JBDHTH010000219.1 coordinate 1,426, forward strand.
GCTGGGTCGGGATCTGCACCTGCCCGCCCGGCCCGCCGAGCTTGCCGAGGATCTCCAGCGGATTGACGCCGAGGAGCAGCGAGATGATGCCGATGATGATCATGCCGCCGAGGCCGATGCCGCGGCCGCCGATCGGCAACTGGATGCCGCCCGGCAGCCCGCCCGGCGAGCCGCGCCGATCCTCGACCTCGTCGCTGCGACGATAATCTTCCCACCGCATGGCGGTTCCTCCGTTCGCGCCGAGCGGCGCCGTGACGTTTCTAGAGCAGATTCTCGGCCCATGTCATCTGGGCGGTCGAATCGGTCGGCCTATCGCCTGACGCCGCAGGCGTCCGCAAGTTCCTCGCGGAACGAGAAATATGCGGACGTGACCTTCCGCTCTTAAGGCGGTCTTTACCCTGCCTCGGGCAGGATCGCGGCGTTCAGTTCAGCGTATCCGGTGCAAGCGTATGGGTAGAATGCGTAGCGGGATGCCGACGGCGGCATCCCGCATTTCCCTCGACCATTGCGACCTCCCCGGCGCGGGCTTCCTGCCCGAAAACACCATCCTGGCGGGCGACTGCATCGCGGCGCTGGAGCGCCTGCCGGCCCGCTCGGTCGATATGGTGTTCGCCGACCCGCCCTACAATCTCCAGCTCGGCGGCGATCTCGTGCGGCCCGACAACAGCCGCGTCGACGCGGTCGACGACGACTGGGACAAATTCGCGGATTTCGCCGCCTACGACGCCTTTACGCGCGCCTGGCTGCTGGCGGTGCGGCGCGTCATGAAACCGGACGCCACCCTCTGGGTGATCGGCTCCTACCACAACATCTTCCGGGTCGGCACGGCGCTCCAGGATCTCGGCTTCTGGATCCTCAACGACGTCGTGTGGCGCAAGACCAACCCGATGCCGAATTTCCGCGGCCGCCGCTTCACCAACGCCCATGAGACGATGATCTGGGCGGCGCGCGGCGCCGATTCGCGCAGCTATACGTTCAACTACGAGAGCCTGAAGGGCGGCCACGAGGACACGCAGGTGCGCTCCGACTGGCTCTTCCCGCTCTGCACCGGCGGTGAGCGGCTGAAGGGCGCGGATGGCGGCAAGGTGCATCCGACGCAGAAGCCGGAGGCCCTGCTCGCCCGCATCATCAACGCTGCCTCAAAGCCCGGCGACCTGATCCTCGACCCGTTCTTCGGCACCGGCACGACCGGGGCGGTCGCCAAGCGCCTCAACCGCCGCTTCATCGGCGTGGAGCGCGAGGCCGCCTATATCGCGGAGGCCGAGAAGCGGATCGCGGCCGTGGTGCCGGTCGATCCGGCACTGACCGCTCAGCCGGTGACGGCCCGCGAGGCGCCGCGCGTCGCCTTTGCCTCGCTGGTCGAGCATGGGCTGGTGACGCCGGGGGCCGCGCTGGTCGATGCCCGCCGCCGGCATTCGGCGCTGGTCAGGCCCGACGGGCGGCTGGCGCTCGGTCAGCTCGTCGGCTCGATCCACCGCGTCGGCGCCCTGGCGCAAGGCGCGCCGGCCTGCAACGGCTGGACCTTCTGGCACTACGAGGATCGCGGCGCGCTGAAGCCGATCGACGAGTTGCGCAGCCGCTACCGGGCCGAGATGGCGGCCTGAGCCGCCTATCGCAGCCCCGCCGCCGCGACCTTGGCGAAGAGGCTCGGCAGGCCCGCCGCGCCGATATCGTCGATCCCGACCCAGCGCATGCCGTCCGGCGCCGCCGTACCGGCCGGAAGGTCGGCGCGCATCAGGACCAGCGTCAGCGCGAAATGCGTGAAGACGTGCTCGACCCTGCGCCCGAGCGTCCGCCATTCGGCATCGAGCGGCGGGGCGGCGGGCGCCGCCGCATCCCCCGCGATCCATGCGCTCGTCGGAAAGGCGACCATGCCGCCGAGCAGCCCCTTGGCGGGGCGGCGCTCGAGGAGCACCTCGCGGCCCGCCCGCACCGCCAGATAGGCGACGCCGCTGCGCTTGGGGCGATCCTGCTTCGCTGCACGTAGCGGATAGCGCTCTTGGGTGCCCGCGGCGCGCGCCGCGCAGCCTTCGTCGATCGGGCAGAGCGCGCAGGCGGGCTTGCGCGGCGTGCAGATGGTCGCGCCGAGATCCATCATGGCTTGCGCGAAATCGCCGGGGCGAGCCTCGGGCGTGAGCGTTCCGGCGAGCCGGCGCAGCTCCGGCTTGGCGGCCGGCAGCGGCGTCTCGACCGCGAAATAGCGCGCCACGACGCGCTCGACATTGCCGTCGACCACCGTCGCCTTGCGGTCGAAGGCGATGGCCGCGATCGCCGCCGCCGTATATTCGCCGATGCCCGGCAGGGCGCGCAGGCCCGCCTCCGTATCGGGAAAGGCGCCGCCATGGCGCACCGCCACCGCCTTGGCGCAGGCGTGGAGGTTGCGGGCGCGGGCGTAGTAGCCGAGCCCCGCCCATTCGCGCAGCACGTCCTCGACCGGCGCGGCCGCGAGATCCGCCACGGTCGGCCACAGCGCGAGGAAGCGGCGATAATAGCGCCCCACCGCCGCGACGGTGGTCTGCTGCAGCATCACCTCGGAGAGCCAGACATGGTAGGGATCGGCCGCCTTGCCCGGCCGCGCGCGCCAGGGCAGGCTGCGCGCATGCCGGTCGTACCAGGCGAGAAGGCGGGTCGGGACGGGCGGGGGCAAATCGGTGTGCATGGCGCGGGCGGCGCGACAATGCTACGCAAGCCCATCCGTCCGCAACCCTACCCTGGCGACGCCATGGCCGAAACCCCGCCCAGCCGGAAACCGCCCGGCAAGCCGATCGCGGCGCTGCTGCCGCAATGCCTCGGCCCGGCGCTCAGGAAGCAGGGCTTCGCCTCGGCCGAGCTCGTGACGCGCTGGGAGGCGATCGTCGGCCCGCCGATCGCGCGGGTGAGCGCGCCGATGCGCATCTTGTGGCCCCGGATCGGCAACCAGGACGACGGCGAGACCCCGCAGGGCCGGCCCGGAACGCTGGTGCTGCGCGTGGAGGGCGTGTTCGCGCTCGAGATCCAGCACCGGGCGGCCGAGATCGCCGAGCGCGTCAACGCCTTCTTCGGCTGGCGGGCGATCGAGAAGATCGCGATCCGGCAGGCGCCGGTCGCGCAGCCGAAGCCGAAGCGCCCCGCCCCGCCCGCTCCCGCCGGCCCCCGGCCCGGCTTTTCGGACGAGAAGCTCGGCCTTGCGGTCGAGGCCCTGCGCCTCGCGGTCGCGCAGGACCGCAAGCGCTCACGATAATGGGAAGGCGCGGCCAGCGTCCGACGATTGCCACATTCGCAAGTAGGCATTAGATCACGCTGCGTTTTGATCGCTCGATCAAAACGCAGGACAGTGATCGATTTCAGCGGATTAGAGACCGCTTTGACCCTTCACATGGGACATGTGAAGGGAGCGGGCTCTAGGCACGCCACGATAACATAGCCGCCGGCACTCCGGCCCAGCTTCCTAAGGACCGCACCCGTGATCTCCATCGACCGCCGCAACTTCCTGTCGACGACGGCAGCCCTCGCGCTGACGGCCGGCTTGTCGGCTCCGGCCCTCGCGCAGGCCTCCGTGGAGGAGCTGATGGCGCCGGGCGCGCTCCCCGACAAGGTGGAGGGCGACGCGAAGGCGCCCGTGACGGTCATCGAATACGCCTCGCTGACCTGCGGTCACTGCGCGAACTTCCACGCCAACACATACCCTGAGTTGAAGAAGCGCTATATCGACACCGGCAAGGTGCGCTTCATCTTCCGCGAGTTCCCGTTCGATCCGGTCGCCTCGGCCGCCTTCATGCTGGCGCGCTGCGCGCCGGAGGACAAATATTTCCCGATGGTCGACGTGCTGTTCACGCAGCAGAACACCTGGGCGGTGGAGCGTCCGGTCGAGCCGCTGCTCGCCATCGCCAAGCAGGCCGGCTTCACGCAGGAGACGTTCAACGCCTGCCTGACCGACCAGAAGCTGCTCGACAACCTCAACGCGGTGCGCGACCGGGCGGCGCAGAAATTCGGCGTGAACTCGACCCCGACCTTCTTCATCAACGGCAAGATCGTGCGCGGCAACCAGCCGATCGAGGAGATGGCGAAGATCATCGACCCGCTGATCAA
>JBDHTH010000220.1:0-5482 GCA_039808545.1 Phreatobacteraceae bacterium
GCGGGGCGGCCGTTTCCTGGGTGAGCGCGTAGAGATGGTTGGGCTGGGCGCCGCGCACGGTGCCGTCGGCCCGGAGCGCGCGGATCACCGCCGGCACGCTGCGCCGGTCGTCGATCCGGACGCGGTGGATGACGGTGCCGGTCAGCGAAAGCGGCGCGCTTTCGAGGATCGTCAGCCGCTGGCGGCGGAGCATCGCGTTCAGCCGGTTCGGGGCAAGATCGGAAGCCGTCTCCACGACGATCTCGGCGCGGCGCAGCCGCCGTTCCGAGGCGACCGGAATCTGGAAGGGCGGAACGGTGCGGGCCGCGAACGGCACGGCGGCGGGCGGGGGCGCGGCCGTTTCCGGCGCCGTCTTCGGCGCGACTTCGCGCACGAGACGGGCCGGGCGACGCGGTGCCGGCGCCTCCTTCTCGATCGCCAGTCGCGGGCGGCGGACGCGGCGCGGCGGCGGGGCCTCGTCCTCCTCGACATAGCGCGGGCGGCGGACGCGGCGCGGGGGCGGCGCATCGTCATCCTCGACGACATAGGCGGGCCGGCGGACGCGCCGCGGCTCTACCTCGTCCGGCGGGGCGTGATAGCGCGGCGCCGTCAGGATGCCGATGCCGATCCCGATGCCGAGCGGCACGAAAGGCCCCGGCCCGCGCGGGCCGCCATGGCGGAACACGCGCTCCGGATATCGGCTCTGCGCCGATGCCGTTTCGGGCGCCAGCGCCGCCAGAGCAGGCACGAGGCACAACGCCGCCAGCGCCTTGCGTGCAAAGGGTGGGATCAATGGAATCTTGCGGATATCTGCGCTGAGTTTCATCGGCATCGCGGCCTCCTCGGCAGGTCGACAGACGTTCGCATGGCGAGGCGGCAGGTCTTAGCCGCCCTCGCCTATTTCCGGCCCGGCGCGGCGAAGCGGACGATCTCCACCTTCCGGCCCATCTCGGTCAGGATCCGGTCCAGCTCGGCGGTCCGCAGCCGCCGATCCGCCAGGCGAACCTTGAAGACGCCGTCCTTGGGCCCGGCGACGATCGTCGCGCCATGGCGCTCCAGCAACGCCGCAATCTCCTCGGCGGTCGCCTTCGGGGCGAAGCCGATGCGCGCATAGGTCGGCGCGTCCGCCATCATCATCGAGCCGACGGCGCCGAGCTGAACGGCGAGCACGAGCCCTGCTGCCGCGGCCGTCCAGCCGAGCGCGCGCGGTGGAAGCGCCGCAAGGCTCCAACCGATCCGGCGCATGACGTCGCCGAGCCGGCGGGTCTGGCGCGCCGCCGGCTCGCGCTCGATCGCCGCGATCAGGCCGCGCGCGGCGCGGCCGGTCGGCACCGAAAGCCGTTCGTTCACGGCGATCGTCGCCTGCTGCTCGTCCCGAACCAGGGCAAGCTCGACGCGCAGCGCGGCATCGCGCGCCAGGCCGTCCTGCAACGCCTTCGCCTCGGCGGGATCCAGCGTGCCGTTCGCCAGGAACGGCAGAGAATCGGCTTGTTCGCGGTCGTGCTCGTTGCGATGCATGCGGGCGCTCCTTGCCTGACGCAGCCTGTCTGACGCAGCGCATGAATCCGGGCCGGGCGGTCAAGCCGCCCGGCCCGCCATCAGTTGGCGGCCGGCGCCGCGAAACGGATCACGTCGCCCTTGGCGCGCATCTCGCCGAGGATCCGGTCGCGATCGGCGGAGGCGAGAACGTCGCTGCCGATCCGGATCTTGAAGATGCCGGCCTTCGGGCCCTCGACGATCGTCGCGTTGTAGCTTTGCAGCAGCGCCGCGATGTCGTCGGCCGTCGCCTTCGGCGCGAAGGCGATGGTCGCGTAGGTCCCGGCGACTGGCGCGCTCTCGACATGGGCGGCCGTGCGGAACGGGCTGTGGCCCGTCATGATGGAGCCGAAGGTGCCGGCCTGCACGGCGAGCACCGCCACGGCCGCCGCGGCGGTCCAGCCGAGGGTGCGCGGGGAAAGCTGCGCGACCTTCTCGCCGAACCAGCGCACCAGGTCGATGCGCTTCGGCAGCACCTGGCTGCGCGGCTCGGCGTCGATGGCGGCGAAAAGCTTCTGCGCGGCCTTGCCGGAGGGCACGGGCAGCGACTCGTTGAAGCGGATCGTTTCGTCCTGCTCCTCGCGGACGACCTCCAGCTCGTGACGGAGCGCCGCGTTCCGGGCCAGTTCGGCCTCGACGCGCTTGCGATCGGCATAGCCGAGCGTGCCGCTCACATAGAAGGGCAGCAGGTCGGCGATGTCGCGATCACGCTCAATCTCAGTCATGCTCATGGCCAACCTCTATCGAGTCCTGCTTCCTTGCAGAGCTCCGCAAGCTTCTTGCGGGCATAGAACAATCGCGTCTTGACGGTGTTTTCCGGGATCCCGACGATCTCGGCCACCTCTTCGACGGACCGCTCGTGGTAGTAGACGAGATCGATGATCTCGCGGTGATCGGCCGACAATTTGGCGATGCAGGTCTTGAGCACGCCGGCCTTGTCGACCTTCTGGGCAATGACTTCCGGATCGTCGCCTTCATCCTCGAGGGTTTCGGCCATGGCGTCGTCCAGACCCTGGTGGGTCGGGCGGCGCAGGGCCGAGAGCGCCTTGTAGCGGGCAATCGCGAGCAGCCAGGTCGACACCGCCGACCGCCCCTCGAAACGTCCTGCCTGGCGCCATACATCGAGAAATACCTCGCCGATCAGGTCTTCCGCCGTCGACTCGTCGCGCACGATGCGCAGGAGAAAACGGAATACGCGCACATTGTGCCGGGCGAAGAGCGTCTGCATGGCGAGCTTGTCGCCGTTGGCGATCCGTTCGATCAGGGCTTCGTCCGGTGTCGCTTGCATCGCAGCCATTCTCGGCCAGCACAGTTTCGTCGCGACAGGATGCTGGCAGGTTCAACGATCGCGACAATTTTTATGGTCGATAGACTAAAAGCACGATCCTGTTAGCAAAAGCCAACCGGATCCGCGACCCGTATCGATGCGGAGCAACGGAGTCTTGGCTAAAATACGGGCGTTTGCCGCTCAAGATGCCGTTAGGTCAACCTCTAGGCTTGGCGAACAGCCGATGCTCGATCCGGTCGCCGGGGGCAAGACCGAGCCGGCGGGCCGTGCCGGCCACGACTTCCAGAACCGCCAGCACCTTGCCGTCGGAGGGCACGGTATCGAGCGACAGCGGCGTCGTGTTCTCGGCGATACGGTGGACCGTGCCGTCGGCCCTGATGAAGATCATGTCGAGGGACACGTAGGTGTTCTTCATCCAGAAGGCCTGCTCCTGCTCGGCCTCGAAATCGAAGAGCATGCCGTAATCGGCCGCGAGCGACTTGCGGAACATCAGGCCGCGGCTGCGCGCCTCGGGCGTCGCCGCCATCTCGACGTTGAACGGATAGCGCCCCGTCTTGGTGACGATGGTCAGCGGCTCGAGCGTCGCCGCAGGCGCCGCGAAGGGCGTGAGCGCCAGGAGGACCAGCGCGAGCAGCGACAGGCGCCGAAGAAGCGGAGAGATCAGAGGCATGACAGGACCGCGGCGAGGATCAAGACCGCATCCTTGGGTCGATCAATGCGGCGCCGATATGACGCTGCCGCCATCGGGGCGCACCTCGGCGGCCATCAGACCCTTGTTGCTCGGCCCGAAACGGACGAGCACCGACTGGCCGGGCCTGAGCTCCGTGATGCCGAAGCGGCGCAGCGTCTCCATATGGACGAAGATGTCTTCGGTCCCCTCCCCGCGCGTCAGGAAGCCGAAGCCGCGCAGGCGATTGAACCATTTGACGATGGCGCGCTCGAAGCCGCTCGCCGCGACCACCGTATTATGCGTGCGCGGCGGGCCCTGCTCGGCGGGGTGCACGGCGGTCGATTCATCCATCGACAGGATGCGGAAGGCCTGGAGCCCCTTGGCGCGCGGCTGCGCCTCGCAGACGATGCGCGCGCCTTCCAGGGCCGTCTGGTAGCCGTCGCGCCTGAGGCAGGTGACATGCAGCAGCACGTCGCTGCCGCCGCCTTCCGGCACGATGAAGCCGTAGCCCTTGGCGATATCGAACCATTTGATGGTTCCGGTGATCTCGACGAGGTCGAGCGGCGCCGCATCCTGCGCCTGCCCGGCGCCGCTGCGATCGAACGCGATGGCCTCTTTCGTCCCGGACCTTTCCGACCCCATAACGCCGCCGCCCATCCGCCGGGCCGGCCACTCGCAAGCAGCCGACGATCACACCACTCGAAGACCGGTCCAGCACCTCATCGCGAGCGACAGGCCAAGCCGATTCTCACCCAGAGGATAGCATCGCACCTTCGGCGGCAAAGAGGGAAATGTGGCAGGCTGGATATTTTCCAGAAGGGTGTTGCCGTTTTCTGGATAACGCGGGGTCACGATCGAACCGATTGAAAGCATCGTTCCAGGCGCACTTCTCATATATTGCGCCGCGCGGGCGACTGCGCGCGACACCATGTGGCTCTCCGATCTCAGCCCTCCTCGAGCCCTGCCGCTGCAGCGCCTTCCGCGATGGACTGCAGCGTATCGCCGATATCGGCGCGGATCACGAGATCGGCGGCCTCGTCCATCTCGGTCGGCTCACGGTTGAGGATGGCGAGGCGCGCGCCGTGCTTTCTGGCATGCAGCGGCAGTCCGGCGGCGGGCCAGACGACGAGCGAAGAGCCGATCGCCAGGAAGAGGTCGCAGTCGGAGGCCGCCGCGACGGCCCGGCGCATCGCCGCCTCGGGCATCGGCTGGCCGAACGAGATCGTCGCGGTCTTCACGAAGCCGCCGCAGGCCTCGCAGGCCGGCGCATGGCCGAGCCGCTCGAAGCGCGCCTTCACGGCCGGGATCTCATAGCGCAGCCCGCAATCGAGGCAGGTCGCGTAGCTGGTGTTGCCATGCAGCTCGATCACGCTCTCGGGCGCGACGCCTGCATCCTGATGCAGGTTGTCGATGTTCTGCGTCACGACCGTATCGGCCTTGCCGGCGCGCCAGAGGGCGGCGACGGCGCGGTGGCCGCGCCCGGGACGCGCTGCGCGGAAGGTCGCATCGATCGCGAAGCGGCGCTGCCAGGCCTCGTCGCGCATCGCCTGGCTCGACAGGAAATCCTGGAAATCGATCGGCCGGTTGCGGCTCCACAGGCCGCCGGGCGAGCGGAAATCGGGAATGCCGGATTCGGTCGAGATGCCGGCGCCCGTGAACGGCAGCACGCGCGCCGCCGCCTCGATCATCGCTACGAGGCGCAGGCCCCCTTCCTTCGCATCCGTGACGATCATATCGGCCCTTCCGGCATATCGGCCCTTCCAAGGCCCGCCTTCCTGTCGCGCGCGTCCTCGTCTACTGAACGGGCGATCCTATTTCATCCCGTACCTTAAGGAGATTGCCGCATGCGCTATCTGCACACCATGGTCCGCGTCACCGATCTCGATGCCGCGCTCGATTTCTATGGGACGAAGCTCGGCATGGTCGAGGTCTCGCGCAACGTCAACGAGAAGGGCCGCTTCACGCTCGTCTTCCTGGCGGCTCCGGACGACGCGGGCGCTGCCTCGGCC